>WIAN01000154.1 GCA_015519985.1 Candidatus Woesearchaeota archaeon
AAATAAAGTAGAATATATAATTTTAAATTACAATTCAACCAACAATAATAGTATTTTTAAAACAAAAAATTATTTAGAAAAACACAATTATAGTCTTCCTTTGTATAATGAGACTTACGGAGATTATTATTTTAAAAAAGTTTTAGAAGAAGAAGGAAAAAACAATTTTGTAATTTTTGAAGTTAAAAAAGTAAATGTGTTTGGTTAAAATGAAATCTTACAAAAAAGAATTGTGGTTTAACACAAAAAACAAAATAGAATTTATAAATATTACAAGAGAAGTTGAAAATGCAGTTTATGAAAGTAAAATAAAAGAAGGATTATGTTTGGTTAATGCTATGCATATAACAAGCAGTGTTTTTATTAATGATGATGAACAAGGATTATTATATGATTTTGAAAAATGGTTGGAAAAATTAGCTCCTAAAAATTTAGATTACAAACATAATCTTACAGGAGAAGATAATGCTCATGCTCATTTGAAAAGAACAATAATGGGAAGAGAAGTAATAGTAGCTATAACAAATGGAAAATTAGATTTTGGTCCTTGGGAACAAATATTTTATGGAGAATTTGACGGGCAAAGAAAAAAAAGAGTATTAATAAAAATAATAGGAGAATAAAAAAAATTAAAAAATTTAAAAAAATAATTAACAATAAAATTGTTTAATTTTAATATAAAAACAATAATATTTAAAAAGAATTTTGTTTTTCTTTCTGTTGTGATTGTTTATGGAAAAAATTGATATTCCTAAAAGGTATGATGTTAAAAGCAGAGAAAAATATTGGAAAGAATTTTGGGAGAAAAAACAAATATACAAATATGAAAAACCAAAAGATAAAAGTAAAGTTTTCAAAATAGATACTCCTCCTCCAACTGTTTCTGGAAAAATGCATGTAGGTCATAGTTATAGTTATTCTCAAATGGATTTTATTGCAAGGTATAAAAGAATGAAAGGTTACAGTTTATTTTATCCTTTTGGAACTGATGATAACGGTTTAGCTACTGAAAGATTAGTTGAAAAAATTAATAATGTTAAAGGAACAAATATGGAAAGGCATGAATTTATAGAGTTATGCAGAAAAACTGTTGATAATTTAAGAGAAGAATTTGTTGATGATTGGAAAAAAATAGGAGTAAGTGCAGATTATAACATGTTTTATTCTACTATTAATGAAGATGTTATTAAAATTAGTCAAAAATATTTTTTAGATTTAGTAAAAAAAGACAGAGTTTATAGGAAAGAAAATCCTACATTGTATTGTCCTAATTGTAAAACTGCTATTGCACAAGTAGAACTTGAAGATTTAGAAAGAGAAAGTAAAATGAATTATATAGAGTTTAAAGTAAAAAAAGAAAATGAAAATGATGTTGATTCTTTTATAATAGGAACTACAAGGCCTGAATTGTTAAGTAGTTGTGTTGCAGTTTTTATAAATCCAGAACACGAATTAGCAAATAAACTAGAAGGAAAAAAAGCAATAGTGCCAATTTTTAATTTTGAAGTGCCTATAATTAAAGACGAAGGAGCATTATTAGATAAAGGTACTGGAATTGTTATGTGTTGTACTTTTGGAGATCAAAAAGATATAGAATGGTATAAACAATACAATTTGCCTTTAAAAATAAGTATAAAAGAAGACGGTACTTTAAACGAAAACGCAGGAAAATATGAAGGTTTAAAAATTAAAGAAGCAAGAGAAAAAATTTTAGAAGATTTAAAAGAAAAAAACATTCTAAAAAAACAAGAAACAGTAAAACAAGTTGTTAATGTTCATGAAAGATGTTCTACAGAAATAGAAATTTTACATTCAAAACAATGGTTTATAAAAGTATTAGATATGAAAGAAGAATTATTAGAAGCAGGGAACAAATTTAAATGGCATCCTGAACATATGAAAAACAGATATGACAATTGGGTTAAAAGTTTAAAATGGGATTGGTGTATTTCAAGACAAAGATTTTTCGGAGTTCCATTCCCAGTATGGTATGATGAAGAAGGAAATGTAATATTTGCAAGTGAAGAAGAATTACCTGTAGATCCATTAAAAGACAAACCAAAAGGATATGAAGATAAAAACTTAATACCTGAAAAAGATGTTATGGATACATGGGCTACAAGCAGTTTAACTCCAATAATAGCAACAGAATTATTCGGAAATTCTGACTTTGACTTCTATTATCCTTTCGACTTAAGACCTCAAGCTCACGACATAATAAGCTTTTGGTTATTCAACACAGTAGTAAGAAGTTTAATACATAAAAACACAATTCCTTGGAATAATGTAACTATAAGCGGATGGGTTTTAGATCCTAAAGGAAGAAAAATGTCAAAAAGCAAAGGTAACGTAATAAACCCACAAGATGTAATAGAAAAATATTCTTCAGACGCATTAAGGTATGCTGCAAGCATAGTAAAATTAGGAGATGACGCTCCATTCCAAGAAAAAGATGTACAAACAGGCTACAAGACAGCAAACAAAATATTTAACGCTGTAAAATTTTCAATAAACTTTTTAGAAGGAAAAGAAAAATATTTAGAGAATAAAGAAGAAAATTTTATAGACAAATGGATATTGACAAAACTTTCAAAAACAATAAAAAACTACAATGAAAGTTTTGAAAAATATAATTATTCAGAAGCAAGAAGAAAAATAGACGAATTTTTTTGGAAGTATTATACAGACAACTACATAGAATTTTCAAAACACAGATTGTATAATGATAAAGACGAAAATATGTATTCAACACTATTCAAAACTACAAAAAGTGTAATACAATTATACGCTCCATTCATGCCATTCGTAACAGAAGAAGTATATCATTATTACAATTTTGACAGTGAAGAAAGCATACACAAAACAATAATAGAAGATTACAATTATAATTATGAATATGAAGAAAAATTAGGAGATTTATTAATGGACATAATAGTAGAAGTAAGAAAGAAAAAAACACAAAATCAAAAAAGCATGAAAGCAAAAGTAGAAAGTATAAAAATAAGATTAAAAGAAGAAGAATTAAAATTAATAGAAGAAAAAAAAGAAGAATTCGAATTAGAATTAAAAAACATAATGAACATACAACACATAGAATATACAATAGAAGAAGGAGAAAGAATAAAAGAAATAAAGATTGAATAACCACCAACAAGTAAAAACAAAAATCTTGTTTTGTAGTGTATAAAAGTTTTTAAAAATAAAAAACAACCTGCAAATATGGAAAACAAACCAGATTTCAGAATATTAAGAATAAAAAATGTTGATGTAAGAACTATTCCTACCACAGAAGGAAATTTTCCTTCAAAAATTTATTCTATAGATACAGGTTTGGCTGAAGCAATAGCTATGTTTCAAGCATTAGTTTCAAGAAACAACAAAGGAGTAGAAGTATTATTAGATGATGTTAATAAAAAAAATCCTGAAGCATTTATGGAAACATATTATTTAGGATATGGACATAAATCTATAGGCGACTTAGCAGATATGACTCTTTTTTTTGAATATATTTCTATGTTAGCAGCAAAAGCAATACAAGATTATGAACTTTACAGAGGACAAGAATCTTCAACAAGATACATTGATTTTTCAAAACAACCAATACTTAATCCTTTAGGCACTATTGAAGGTTCAGAACTGCAAGAAATGCAAAGAAGATTTTATTTATATGTAACAGGAAAAGTTATAGAACATTTAAAAAGAAAATATCCTTTAAAAGACAAAGAAAATGAAAAAATGTATAATAGAGCAATAAATGCAAGAGCTTTTGATATAACTAGAAGTTTTTTACCTGCAGGAACATCAACAATAGTTGCTTGGACTGGATCATTAAGAGGGTTTAATGACAGATTATTATGGTTAAGACATCATCCTTTAGAAGAAGTAAAGTTGTTATCTTATAAATTAGAAGATTTATTAATATCTTTATATCCTAACAGTTTCAATAGAAAAAGATATGAAGATACAGAGAATTATCAAGACAAAATATCAGAAGGATACTACTATCACAACCCAGAATCTGAGAGATTATTAATAATAGACGGATTAAATCATGAAACAATTAAAAGATATTCTTGGCTGTTAAATTCTAGACCTGAAAAAACTGAATTGCCAGAATGGTTAAAGTCAGAATTAGGAATAATAGAAGTAGAATACTTATTAGACTTTGGATCTTTCAGAGACTTACAAAGACACAGATCTTTACATCAAAGAATGCCTCTTTTAACAACAGAAATAGGTTTTGAAGAATGGTATTTAAAACAATTAGGAGAACTCAACCCAGAATTAAGAACAGAAGCAGAAACACATTTAGAAGATGTTGTTAATAGAATAAACAATTTAAATGCAGAAAAAACAGTAGAACAATATTATATCCCTATGGGATATATGGTTAGTGGAAAATTTTCAGCTACTGTTCCTAGTGCAGTGTATGTAGCAGAATTAAGATCTGGAAGAAGAGTACACCCAACATTAAGACCTTTAGCTCAGGAAATAGGAAATTATTTAAGAGAAAAAGGAATAAGAGTCCATGTAGATGAAAGTCCAGATCAATTTTATTTAGAAAGAGGAAAAGATACAATAGAAAAAAGAGAATAAAAAAATTTTTCAAAAATAATTTATTGTTTTTAATTCTCCTTTTATGAAAGAGTCATAAATTATTTTTATTTTTAATATTTGTCCTTCTAATGGTTTTGAAACATCTAAATATACTATTTTTAAATTTGGATTTTGTTTTAATAAAAATTTTTGCAATTCTTCTGAAAGATACGAATCTAACAATTGTTTTTGAAACTTTTTTTCCGTTTCATAGAAAACAT
>WIAN01000155.1 GCA_015519985.1 Candidatus Woesearchaeota archaeon
GTTTAAATGTAAATGCAGAGTATTACGTTTGTTGTAATAGTTTAGACAGTCCATTGGCATGTCAAAGTATTGATAGAGATTCTGAAGGATATTCTGGTTTTGAAAGTATTTGTAATTCTATAGATGATAGCAGTAATTTTTCTAACGGTTGTTATGACATAACAAACACAGATGGAAGTTTAGTTTATTCTGGATCTTCAGAATGTAATCCTCCAAAACAAATTAATGGTTATTGTTGTGGTAGTGGAGAAGAAAGAGTTTTAGAAAATCAATGTGACAACAATTTTGTAGAATACAAAAACAATTTAACATATGAAGATGCTTGTGGAAATATACAATCTGATACTTGTGATCCTAATGTTGTTGATTTTACTGTTGAACCTGTTAAAGGAAGAAAACAAATAAAGTTAAATTGGAATTTGTGTTTAGATGGAAAAGCAACTTTGATAAAAGGAGATAATGAATATCTTATCAATGATGCTTATGAAAAAAGTTATTTAGATGAAAATGTTGAGTGGGATAAAGAATATACTTATACTTTAATTGTGGATTATAACGGAAATAAAAAGAGTTTTGAAAAAAGCGTTTATACTGGAAATTCTATTTGTGAAAATAAGTTTGATAATGAACCTTTCTGTGTTAAAGGAGACATAATTATAAATGACATTGTTAAAAGTAATGTTGGAGGTTATTGTAATGACGGTAATAATTTTACTGTAAAAAAATCTTGCAGTGAAGGTTTTTGTAAAATTGAAGAAAGCAATGGTGTTAAAGATGTTGTTTGTGCTTTAGGGGAAGATTGTGAAAGTAAAAATAATGCTTATTATAATGGAACTTTAACAAAAGAATATTGTGAGACAATACAAGAAGGAAAAAATAAAGGAGATAAAGCTTATTGTTTTTACGATAATAAAAGTTATGCAGTTCAAAGTGCTTGTTATTCTTGTAATGAAGTTGATAGTTGTTTTTCTTATAAAAGCGAAGGTTCTTGTAATTCGGATTCTTGCGGAATAGGAAATTGTGAGTGGAAACCTATACTAGATAATGTTAATGGAGGAATTTGTGTTTCTAAAAGTGAAAATAATTGTGAATTACTTTCTGATCCTGAAAAAAACAGTGGAGCAACAAGCAGCGCTTATAGTGAAGTTTTACAACCAATATTGTATTCTGGAAATTTTAGTTTTAACAATTTATATTCTAATGCAAATTATCAATGTACTAATATAGAGAATGATTGTTATAAAGTTGAAAGTTGTTTAGATTATAGTGAAGAAGAATGTTCTAAAAATGTTTGTTTAGACATTAAATGTGGTTTTAACAGTAATTTAAATAAATGTGTAAGGTTAGATGATAAAGATAATTCTGTATGTAATGGGGAAGAGAATTGTGAAAAAGATTGGTTTGCTCCTGAAAGTAATGTAAAATTTTATTCTGAAAAAAGTTTGTTTGAAATAACAGTTTTAAAAGATAAAAAGAACAGATTTGGAAATTATGAAAATTCTAATTTGAATGATTTAGACTTTTTTGTATGCATACCATTACAAGGAAAAAATGATTGTAGCGATATAAATAAAGGTTATAAAAAAATAGACAGTAAAATTTTTGGTTTTAAAAGTATACTTTCTGAAGAAGATTTTAATCTTATAAGAGGAAAAGATTCTGAATTGTATTATTATGCAAAAGACAAATATGATAATTTTGAAAAAGTTAAAAAAATACTTTTTAAATCTTTGTTTTATTCTGAAGCAAAAAAAGAAATTTTGTTGTTAAACCCAAAATACGGAGGAATAATTAAAGGGGAAGATTTTTATATTTCTGTAAAAACAAATTTTAATTCTGAAAGTTGTTATTATAAAATTTTAAATGTTGATACTGATGAAAAAAGTTTGGATATAAATGGTGTTTTAACAAAATCAAACAATGTTTATTATTCAAATAATTTAAATAAAAATGAAGATTTTTATTTGTATTTAAGATGTACTAGTTCTGATGACAATAAAGATTATTATGCTAAATATTTTATTGATGTAAAAGATGTTACTGAAAGTATAACTATTTTAGATGCTTATGCTCAACCGAAAGTTTTGTTTAAACAAAATCCTAATGGTAATTATGAAACTAAAGTTTATGTAAAAACTAACGATGATGCTTTTTGTAAATATTCTTTAGAAGAAAAAGACAGTTATGATTTTAATAATATGGATTATTTTTATGGAACGGAAAATTTTGGTTATGAAGACTTTTCAAAAGAAAAAAGTTATACTTTAATAATCCCTAATAATTATATTGATAAAGAGTTTAATATAACTTTAAAATGTATTAATAGGATAAACACTTTAAGTGATGTTAAAAAAATAAAAAGTATGAAAATAACTTCTGATCCTTCTTTTGAAGATTGGATTGAGATTAATGTTCCTAAAAAAAGTTATTATAACGAAAACAATATAACTTTTAATTTGACAACGTACATTGATAGTGAATGTAGTTTAAAATTGAAAGAAAAAGAAACTACTCTTATTAGTGGAGATATGAATAATACAGGACTTTATCATACTTACACTGCAAATATTGAAGATGGAAATTATGATGTTATTTTTATATGTAAATATGAGTATAAAGAAAATGATGAGATAAAAAATCATGTTAATAGCAAAAAAGTAAATTTAATTATAGATACGAAAAGTCCTGTTGTTAATTTTAGTATTATTGGAGATTCTTATGAAAGCGGAAAACCAATAATTTATAATAATTATTTGAAAATAAAAAATAATATTTCAGATGATACTTCAGGAGTAAAAATTGTTAATTATAATGTTTTAGATGAAAATGGAAGAATAGTAAGTAAAGGAATTTTAGATTATAAAGAAGAAAATACTATTATAAAAAATTTAGATTTAGAAAGTGGAAAAGTTTATACTTTAAAATTAACAGTTTATGATAATGCAAATAATAAAGCTGAAAAAAGTGAAGATTTTAAAGCCGACTTTTCTATTTATTGTAATAATAATGTTTTTGATCCTTATTATGAAACAGATTTGGATTGTGGAAAAAGCTGTGATTCTTGTGGTGTAGGAAAAAGTTGTAATACGAATGATGATTGTAGTGAAGGTTTGTTATGTGATGAAGTTTATAATAAATGTTATGCAAGTACTTGTTATGATAATATAAAGAATGGTAATGAAGAAGGAGTTGATTGTGGGGGAAGTTGTGCTGCTTGTGAAAAAGAATTAAAATTAATTTATCCTAAATTTGGAATTAGCAGTGAAGAAAAGTTTAATGTTTTAATAAATAGTAGTAAAGATTTGATATGTAAATATTCTTTTGATAAAAAAGAATACAAAACAATCGATGAAAAAGCAGATAAAGAACATTATATTTATGATGTTTATATTAAAAACAATGATAAAAAAACTTTATATGTAACTTGTACTGATGGAAAAGAATTTTATAATGAAAGTTTTGTTTTAAAAGTTGATGTTGAAAAGCCTGAAATTAAAAGTTTTAATGTAAACCCTAAAGTTGTTCCTTTCAAAATCAACAAGAACGGAGTTGAAGGTTATTGGACTGAATTTAATGTTATAACTGATAAAAGAACTGTTTGTAGGTTCAGTGAAAATGAAAAGAATTTTGAAAAAATGAAAGGAATTTTTGATAGAGGAAATGAAAATAAAAGTTTCGATTATGTTAAAGTTCATAATGTTTGGATTCCTTTAAAAGAAGAAAAAAATTATACATTTTATGTGCAATGTAAAGGTTTAAATTCTTTAAACACCAACACTTACACTAGAAAAATTGTTGTTGATAAGAATGCTGATGCAAATTTATTAATATTATATCCTTACTATGGAAAGATTTATTCTTCAAAAGTTTTGGCTTTAATTGATTCTACTGTTA
>WIAN01000156.1 GCA_015519985.1 Candidatus Woesearchaeota archaeon
CATAAGAAGTATTAGGAAAAGAAGGTTTAATACCAAAAGTAACTATTTTATCATTATATTGTTCTAAAAATTTTAAAGAAGAAATAACAGAATTTTCATAATCTTCAAAAGGACTTATTAAATGATCAGAAGGTGAAACTATAAGAGTATCATCTTCATTTAAAAAAAAAGATGCAAAAGCAACAGCAGGAGCATTATTTTTATTTAAAGATTGTATTATAAAAACAAATTCTTTATTTAAATTCAACTCTTTAACTTGATCTACAGCGATAAAATAGTGGTCCTCCAATAATAAAATAACATACTTATCAACAATATTTTTATGTCTTAAAATAGCTTCTTGAAAAAAAGAAAAATCATTGTTAAATTTTAAAAAAGGTTTAGGAAAAGAAGTTCTACTAATAGGCCAAAGTCTAGTTCCACTTCCACCAGCAAGTATAACACTAACAACAGACATAAAAAACCACTTTAATAAACATTAAACCATTTTCTAAATAAAGAGTTTAATGGTATTGATACTAAAATATAAACCCAAAGCCAAGACAAATAGTAAGGCCAAAAAGGAAGTTTAACAATTATATCATTTACTTTTATAGTTTTAACAAAACCATCATAATTTTTGCTTACTTCTACTTTTTCTCTTCCTTTAGAAACAACTACTTCTTTTACAAAAGTTTGATTGTTAAAGTTAAAAGTAAAATTGTATTTTCCTTCTTTACTAGGAGCATTAACAATATAATCTACAGTTTTCCCTTTATTTTTTATTTGTAAAAGTTCAAAACCTTTAGGCAAAACTATAGAATTTTTTAAAATGTTGTCATCAAAATTTACAGAAGAATTAAATTGTACTGATAAAGAAAAATCAGCATTAGGATATACAGGCATAGCAACTACAAAAGAATATAAAAACCATAATAAAAGCATTGCAGGAATAAAAGTATAAAAACTTGTCTTTATAGATTTATGCATATATTCAGAATTTAATTTTAACAATTCAGAATTTAATTCCATAATTTTTTTTTGATCAGATTTGTTTTTTTTAATTTCTAATTGTAATTCTTTCATTCTGTCTTTGATTCTTTTCATTTCTTCTTGGTTTGTTGTAAATTTGTAAATAAAAATTATCATTAAAGATAAAATAGTAGCAGTGAATAAAATTATGTAAAAAGATATTGCGTTTTGTATTATCATAAAATAATCCCCTCGAAATTTAAATAAAAAAATTTTAGTAAAAATTTTGATAATAAAAAGTAATTATAAAAAATGATTTGATTAATTGTTTTCTACAAATTTTTTCATTAAAGGATGCATGTCCATAGCGTGTTGTTTTGCAATTTCCTGATATAATTGGTATACAATCATAACAGCCAATAATAAACCTGTACCTGAAGTTAAAGCTCCTGTCAAATCAGCAATAGCTGCTAAAACTCCAACAGTAAAACCTCCCATGACAGTTAAAGGCATAATATACCTATCTAATAATCTTTCTAAAACTCTAATATCTCTTCTAAAACCAGGTATTTGTAATCCTGAAGCCATTATTTGTCTTGCTAAACTTTTAGAATCTTGACCTGAAGTTTGAACCCAAAAAATGGAGAACAACATACTTCCAAAAGCGAATACAGAAATATAAATAAAAGCATGTAAAAAGAAAGCAGGATCAAAATTTTTTGATAAAATAACATCTTGTATAAAATTAAATCTTGTTAAATAAAGCATAACACCAGAAGTAGGATTGTTGCCTGAATAAGTACCGAGCCATTCAATACCTTTTTGAGATAATAATCTTCCTGCTAATTGTAAATTTGCAAGAACAGCAGCTATCAAAATAACAGGAATATTAGAAGTATAAAAAAAGTTTAAAGGCCATCTCATACCATAACCTCTTACTCTTCCAAAACTTAAAGGAATTTCTACTTTCATAGCCATAAAATAGACAGCCATAGCAAAAACTAAAATAGTACTTAAAATAGCAGCTAATTCTCTTACGAAATCTTGAGGTTGTTGATTAGTAATAGCATAAATTAAAGCCCATAAAGCACCTGTAGGAGCTTCGCTTCCAAAAGGAAAACCTAAAACTCCTGTTTGTGCAAGAGGAGATAACAATCTTATCATTAAACTTTGAGAAACTCCTGCTGCAATAAATAAAGACAAACCAGATCCAAAACCCCACTTAGAAACTACTTCGTCCATAAGCATAATTAAAAATCCTCCTAAAGCTAACTGGAATATAAGCAAAGAATTACTAAAACCAGGAGCAGGACTTAAACCTCCTGCAACTACAAAAACATAACTTTCAAACAAAATAAAAAATACAGATAACAATTTTTGCCAAGATTGAAAATTCTTTTTACCTTCAGCAGTGGTCAAATCAAACTTTACAATCCCAGAACCATTTAATAATTGCAAAATAATACTAGCACTAACAATAGGACCTATACCTAAAGTTATAAGACTTCCAAAACTAGCTCCTAAAATCACAGATAAAAATTCAAATTGTTGTAAAGCATTAGCTCCTAAACCGTACAAAGGAACTACTCCTAAAACAAAATATAAAACTAGAATGCTTAAAGTCCATTTTAACTTTGTAGAAAAATCTAATTTTTTAGCTTCAGGCCCTTTAACTTCTGGAAAATATTGTGATACTTTTTCTATAAAAGACATATTAAATACCTCTATTCACATTAAAAATAAAAAATTAAAATATTGAAAAATAAATTAGTTTATAAAAGTTGCTATTTGAACAAAAAAATATAAAAAAAACAGAGGGAAAAATACAAACAAAACAAAAACAGCAACAATACTACTTTATAGTAATACTGAAAAGAAAGTTTTAAAAAATGTAAAATAAAACAACAATTATGATTAATGAAGCTGAAATGATTCTTTTAGGAAAATTAGAAGAACAAATACGTTCACAATTAAAAGAAGAGTATAGTTCTGCTTTAAAAAATAAAATTCCTGTTTTTTTAAAACCTTATATTAAAGTTATTGAAAGAGAAAAAGTTTCTTTGATTACAGGAAACAAAAAAGATTATGGTTTAGAAGGAGAAATAAAGTTTTTAGATAGTGGGACTGACAAAAAAGTTTTTTTAGTAGAACATAATGGTTCTTATGTTGTGAAAATTCCACAAGAAACATATAAAGCTTATATTAATGAAGAACAACACAATCCTTTTTTTGCAAATACAATTGTTTTACAAAGAGCAAGAAAAATTGTAGAAAGAGAAAAAGAATTTGAAAAAAGCTTAGAACATTTAATTTATGTAGAAGAAGAAACTTTAATTGTAAATTATTTAGAAGGAAAAACAATACAACAACATATTAGAGAAAAAACTAGTAGATTTGAATATAGTGAAGAAAGTTTAGAAAGAATCTCTTATGTTTTGGCTGAAATGTATTCTGAGAATATTTTTCCTTTAGATGCTCATAATAGTAATGTAATAGTTTCAAAAGATAATATTGCATTGTTAGATTTTCATCTTTTAGATTTAGAA
>WIAN01000157.1 GCA_015519985.1 Candidatus Woesearchaeota archaeon
AGATTATGTTAATGTTTTTGTTGAGAATTCTTCTAAACTTTTACATCATAAAGTTGTTATTGTTGATGAGGATTTTATTATTTTTGGAAGTCCTAATTTTTCTTATAATGGTTTTTTTTATAACGATGAAAATATTATTGTTTTAGAGAGAAAAAAGTCTTTTTGTAATAATGTTTCTTCTAATGTTGTTTTTGATAATATTTTAAAACAATTTTATTTAGAAGAAGAATTTGTTAAAAATAATAGTTTTGTTTTAAAATGATATTTAGAATGATTATTATAATTAGAATAATTTAATTGTTATAATAATTAAATTTTTTATGTTGTTTTTAACATTTCTAATTTTTTGTCTATTTCTTCTAATCTTGATTTTAAATCTTTTAATGAGGTTGTCTTTTTTTCTTCTAATTTTTTTTCTACTTTTATTTTTTTTAGCTTTATGTCTTTAGGTATTTTTGGCAATGATTTTTTTAATTCTCTTACTGTTTTTGTATGCATTGTTAATGTTTTTTTTAATTCTTTTTCTATTATCATTCTTTGTTCTTTTAATAACATTATTTTGTTCATTCTTTGTAATAATATTAATAATTGTTTGTTTGCTTCTAATAATTCTTTTTTTGTTTTTTCTTTTTCTATTATTCCTACATATAAATGTGAATGTTCTTCTTTTTCTTTATTCTCTTTATTATTTTTGTTTATATCTTTATTTTTTTTGTTATTTTTTTCTTTTGCCATTTTTCATCTTTATTTTTCATTGTGGGTTTTGTAATTTTTCTTTTAATTCTAATATTTTGTTTTCTACTTCTTCTAATTCTTCTTCTATTGTTTTTATTTCTTCTAATTCTTTATTTTTTGTTTCTTCTAATTTTTTTAATAATTCTTTTGCTAAATTTATATTTTCTTCACTTTGATTTATTAATTCTAATGTTTTTTCATATTCTTCTAATTTTACAAATATTGGCATTGTCATGTTTTATTCACCTTTTGAAAATAATATTTTTTCTATTTTTGTCAAATTGTTTGTTGTAGAATTTATTATTTTTTTTAATTGTTCTAATTGTTTGTTTTCTTCTTCTGATTGTTCTTTTATTTTTTCAAATACATCATTCGTTTTTTTTTCTATTTTTAATATTTGATCTGTTGAATAATGCACTTTTTGCAATTCTTCCACTTCTATGAATGTATGATTGTTTTTTATGAATATTACGCTTTTTTCTAAATTTTTATTTTCTTCATAACTTTTTTCAGGAGTAAATGTTTCTTCTACTTTTTTTTCTTCTTGTTTTTTTTCTATTGCTTTTTTTATCTCTTCTTCATAATTTTCTTCTGGTAATTTTAATCCTACTCTTAAATCTACATTTTCAACTTTTTTTTCAGGCAGTTCTTCTAAATCTGGAAGTTCTTCATCTTCTTGTAAATTTAGATTGTTTAACTCTTCATCTTTTTCAATTTTATTCTCATCATTCTCTTTAGTAGTTTCAACAGTTTCAACACTTTCAATATTACTCTCATTGTTTTCTAAATTTTCGTTTGAAAAGTCTTCTTCTAATTTTGAAAAATCATCATCTTTTAAATCTACTTCTTCTTCTAAAGGATTTTTGCTGTCATGTATCACTGCATCTTCTATAGTTATTTTTTTATCACTTTTTTCTTCTTTTTTTTTAGAGAATAATGGCAATGGAAACACCTCTAAAAAATACAAAGTTAAAAAAACCTTATAAAGTTTTATTACTATTATTAAGTAAAATACTGTTTTTTTGTTTTTGTTTATTTTAGTTTTTTCTTTTATTATTTTTTTTATAAACTATTTTTTTCTTTTTATTCTTTGAATTTATAAACAAGTACAATACTAATACGAAATTTAATATCAAAAATATTAATATTATTATTAGTATTGTTTTCATTTCACTCTCAGACTTTTCTTTAGAAACTAAACCTGAAGTTTCTGCTTTGTTATATTTAAAATAATAGTTTTCTTCATAAACATCGTTATATCCTAAATAAGATATTGTTGTTTTTATTATTCCTCTTCCTTCATCTACACTTTTAGTATCAAAATATAATGGCATTTCTTTTATAGAATTTTTTTCAATAACATCATTCATCTCATATTTTGCTTTTACAATATTGTTTTGTATTATTTTTGAAGTTACTTTAAAATTTACATTTTTGTTAAAATTGTTTTTTAATGTTAATAAAAACTTGTTTATTTCTTTTAATTTAAAATTGTTGTTTGTTAAACTTAAATATTCTATTTTTCCTTTTAAAAATACTTTTTTTTCTTCATAAAACGCTTTATCATCATAATGTATTATTATTTTTACATTATAATCTCCAGGAGTTAAATCTATTGGTATTTTTAAAAATTTTTCTTCACCTACATTTAAAGGTGTTTCTTCAGAATAATATTTTCTTATTAAAGTATTGTTTTCAAAAAATTGTAATTCTACTAAAACATTTGAAATGTTTTCTAAACCTAAATTTTTTGTTTTTATTATAAATTCTTTTTTATCTGTTATAGGATAAATTGTGTATTCTAAATATTTTCCTGTGATTGGTTTTTTTAAAACTATTTTTGCATTTACGCTTAAAGCTGAAGATAACATTCCTTTATCTTCAGGAATTTCTGTTGCTGTAATTATAAAAATATTATCTCCTGGTTTTATGTCAGAATACATTTTTAACTTATAATTTACTATTCCTGTTTTTTCTAAATAATTTTTTTCTAATTCTAAATATTTTGAATATTCTCCTTTAACTGACAATACAACTTTTTTATCTGTAAATACTTTTATTTTTCCATTATATACTCTTCCTTCATCATATTTTACTTCTTTATAACTTGGAGCTATTCCTAAAGAAAAAACAAAGTTTGAAAAGTAGATTAATAAAAACATTATTATTAATAACATCATTATATTTTTTTTATTATTTTTTTTTACCATTTTAACTTTGTTCAGCAGTTATTGTTATATTTGAATTTTTTTCTCCAGGAGCTTCGTCGCTTCCTAAAGAAGGTGCTTTTACTAATAAATCTATATAAGCAGAGTTATTATCAGTCCAATTTAAATATGCTATTGCTAATTTTTGTACATCAGACATGTTTTCAAAAGTCATTTGACTTAAAGTTGTGTTGAAAGCATTAATATCTTTTTCTCTTGCTTTGAATTGATAATAATCAGTGTCTAAATTTACTGAAGTCCATAAAGCAGTTGCGTTTATTGAAATATTTACTTTTACATTTCCAGTATTAATTACAGTTATAGGATTTGGATTGTTATCTGTAGTATCATTTTGTTCTCCTAAATTTATATTGCTAAAATTTACGTCTTGATTTTGTAAAGAAATATTTACAAAAGGAACAACAGTAAAATTAAAAGTACTACTATTAGAAGAACAACCTTCATCGTCACAAGCAGCAACATGCCAATAGTAAGTATTAAAATCTAAAGTAGAATAATCTTTATAATTTGTTGATAAAGCATTATCCTCAGAAACTATTGTTGAAAAGTCATTAGTTAAAGATAACTGCCAAATATAAGTTATAGGATCATTATCTAAATCAGTACTTTGAGTCCAATTAAACCTTGGAGTTCTATTGATAAAAAAGTCATCTCCATCATTAGGATAAGACAAGTTTGGAATTGTAGGAAGAGTATTTTTAACTGTAAAAGTAAAAATGTCAGTTTCATTAGTATTATTAGAAGTATCATTAAAATAAACCTTCCAACCAACAACAGTATTCTTAACAGAAGAAACATTCTTAGTAACATTAACAACAAAAGAAGTCAAACCCTTAATACTTACAGGAGAATCATTAACCCAAGAACCAGAATCATTCCAAGAAAAAACAAAATGACTTAAAGAAACATCATCCTGCAAAGAAACATTCAACTGAATAAACTCATACCTCTTAGGATTAATAGAAGTCTCATTAGTAACATTATTACTCCAAGTAGGAGCATTTTCATCTCTTGGAATAGAAATGGTAACTTCCGAATTATTTTGGAAAGATATTATTTTATAATTTGATAATCCGTTATAGGAAGCTGAAACATTCAGAGGAGTATCGTTATTAAAACCAGAATATAATTGATAATATTCTCTTAAAACACTCCAATCAACAACACCATTTGAATTGGAAGTTTTATTTAAAACAACGTTACCATTAGTATCATATACTGTGACATTGGCATAACCTAAAGGATTGTTATTGGTTGCATTAATGACTTTAACTTTCAAATACCAATTTACAGATAAATTTCCTGAATCAGAATCAGAGAAAGAAACAGAATTTTTATTAAAAGAAATATTTGTAAAGTTTATTTTTGGATAATAATTCCCGTTAAATCCTAAAGGAGTAGTTGCTTGTATTGTTGAATTGTAAAAGTGCCAAGTGCCGTGATTGGTATCTGAGTCATAATGGAACATTCCTCTATAAGAAGATATTATAGTTATATTTTTTAATATAAAAGAATCTGAATAATATGCATTTATACCGTCAGTAGCACCTCCTGAAACAGTTACATTTATAGTAACATTCGTAATATTATTGTTTGAAGAATAATATGTTTTTATTCCGTTAGCAAAATCATCTTCTCCTTTTAAATAAGAATTTTTTATATAATTATAATTAGAATATTGTAGATTTACAGAAACACCAGAAGCAGTTGTTAAAGCATAAAAACTAGAGTTATCAATGCGGTTATAATGAGAATGATCTAAATAAATTGAATCTCCTTTATAAGATTTAGAAGTAAGATTATAAAGAGTATTGTTATTTGAATAAGATAAAAATATAGATGTGGTTCCAGAAGAAGAAAAATAAGAGCTATTTATTTTTGTTCTATTAGAATTTGAAAGGTACAAGGTATAAGAAGAAGAAGCAAAATTTACATTTGAAATGTTAGAATCTAAAGTATAGTCTAATCTAAAATTATAAGAACCAGATGAAGTGGTTGAAGCAGTAATATTTTCAAAACTAGAATTTGAAACAAAATTAGTAGATGAACCTTTAGAGTATAAACTATAAGAATTAGAGTAAGAAGAATCTTGGCTTAAAATACAATTTTTTATTGTAATATTGTTTATGTTAGAGCTACTTGTGTTCAAAAAAACACCATAACCAGGCTCCAAATTAGCATAGCTTATTTTATAATTATTACAATCTAAAATTATATCACTAGTTTGTATATCAAAACAAGTTCCTGAAGAAGAAACATTTTGCTTTAAACTATAATTACCAGACTCATTTATTTTTATACAAGAATATAATTCTCCTAAAGGAACAGAACCCAAAGTTATATTTACTTGTTCTTTTTTTGAAACGTTTTTTTCTACAAAAGAAAGATTATATCCTTGTTTAGTTGCAGAAAAATTATATCCAGAAAGGTTTAAAATGTATCTGCCAGCATAGTCAATTCCTTTTTCAAATAGAAAAATATTTTTAACAAAACCATTATTGTCAGTATAACTTTCACCAAAACTACAATATTTGGTATTGTTTCCCAAACTATTCCAATAAACTTTTGCATCTTTCAAAGGATTGCTAGAAGTATTATTTACATATACAGAAATATCACTATACTCATTATAACATA
Organism: Candidatus Woesearchaeota archaeon; assembly: GCA_015519985.1. Classification (GTDB taxonomy): domain Archaea; phylum Nanobdellota; class Nanobdellia; order Woesearchaeales; family WAPJ01; genus WIAN01. The sequence goes on from WIAN01000157.1 coordinate 5,601, forward strand.
AAACACCAGAATCAGAATCCTGAACAGTAACTCCGGCGTCATCAAAAGAAACATTAACAAAAAATAAAGAAGTATTATAGTCATTTCCAGTTAAATACATTGTTTTTGAAGTATTAAAAGAAGAATTAAGTACCCAAATATTAGTTGCGCTAGAAGAATATAACACTCTTGAATAATCTACAGTTAAAGCAGAAACATTAATTAATTTAATATTTTTTGAATAAGAAAGATAAATTATTTCATCATTTTGTCCTAAACTTACTCCAACAGCATTTTTTAAAGTTATATTATCTGAATTTGAAAATTCAAAAGGATTCCCATTACTACCAACGCTTGAAGTGTTTATCCAAGAATAAACATCAGAAACATTTACATCATAAGAATTAGAAAACACAATTCCATCACCATACATACTATTTACTTTAACACTTAAATTATAAAAAGAAATATTGTGAGAGTCACTAAAAACAAGACCATCATTGTTGTTATTGTCCCCTTCAAAAGTTTCTATTTTTATAAATGAAAAGTTAGAATCAGTAGATACATCTAAAAAAATCCCATATCCGCTTATAGAATATGAAGAAACATTATAAACATTAAAAAAAGAAGATCTGTAAATATGCATTCCATGATAAGAAGACGCTGAAGATTTAAAGCTAGAATTAAAAATAGATACATTAAAAGAGCTGTCAGAATAAAAAGAAGACCCATAATCAGACGTATTCAAATATGAAAAAGTAGAATTAGAAACATTATATAAGTATGTTGAATGTGCAGAATTTGATTTTGTATATGCTTTATACTTTGAAAAATTTATCAAAGCTACGTTTCTAGCATAAAAAGCATGAGCTGTTAAACCAGAAGTGTTAATAGAAACATTATATAAAGTAACATTTTTTACATCATTCAAATAAATCCCGTAAGAGTATGAAGGAGAAGTTGTAATAGTTAAATTTTTTAAAGAAACATTCTCCAAACTAGAAGCACCATCTAACTGTATTGCATAACTGTTAGAATCAGAGCCAGAAGAATTAAGTATGCAATTTTCTATGGAAATATTATTGTAATCTGAATTAAAAATACTAATTGCTCTTCCTTGTGTAGAAGAAGCGTAGCTTATTTTATAATTATTACAATCTAAAATTATATCACTAGTTTGTATATCAAAACAAGTTCCTGAAGAAGAAACGTTTCCTAATAAAACATATCTTCCTGGTTGAGTAATCGTTTTACAGGAAGCAAGTCCTTCTAAAGTATAATATAATTTTGTATTATCAGTAATATTTTCTTTTGAAGAATTACTTACTGAATCTTTTGAAACATTAAAAGTATAATTGTTTAAAAAATATTTGTTAGTATAATTTTGATAATATTCATAAACAATATTGTTTCTACTCCAACCATCGCTTTTAGTTAAAGAACTTCCATTCAAAGAAACTTTGTTAGGATCGTATATTGAAGAACTAATCTTCCAAGAAACATTAACATTACTCAAAGGATTTCCACTACTATCATTAACATAAACATCAACATAATAACCATTATATAATAAACCAGAATCAAAATCATAAAAACCAACATTGGGTTCATTGAAAGAAGTATTAACTAAAATTAAAGGAAGGTTATTGTTTCCATAAAAATAAATATCCTTGCTGTTGGATGTATTAATAGATGAATTGTACAAATAGTTATATTGAGAGTAATAGTTATAAAAACCGTAAGCAGAAGAACCAGAAGTATTAACAGAAACACTACTGAAATTAGAAAAAGAAGAAGAACTAAAATACAGACCATAAGCGGAGGAACCAGAAGTAAAAACAGAAACATTATTTACATTAGAATAATAAGAAGAATAAAAATATAAACCGTGAGAAGAACTGCCAACAGTATCAACAGAAACATTATTAATATATATGTATTCATTATTACTAGCAGAATCTCCGAGACTATAAATAGCATAAGAGTTACTAACAGAATTTTTTTGTTCTATAGATAAATTACCGATAGTAACATTAGACAAACCTTTATTGA
>WIAN01000158.1 GCA_015519985.1 Candidatus Woesearchaeota archaeon
ATTATTATTATTGTTTTTCTGTTCTTTTTAACTTTATTTTTTTTATTTTGTTTATTCTTTTATGCTATTTTTTATATGTTGTTTTTTTATTTTATTTTGTTTATTCTTTTGTTTATTTGTTGTTGTTGTTGTTGTTGTTGTTGTTGTTGTTGTTGTTGTTGTTGTTGTTGTCTTTTTAGGGTTGGGGAAAATTTTATAAATATTATTATACATATTTTAATGTTATTAAAAATACATATTTAAAACCATAAAATAATATATCTCTTTAAGTATAGAAATATTTATAAATGTATATATCATAGTTTTGTTTTGATGGTTAAACTTCAATTTGATAATAACAAACAATACAAAATTACTCTTCCTAAAGCTATTGTTGAAGCTTTAAAATGGAAGAAAGGAGATGATGTTATTATTACTATTAATAATAAAGGAGAAATTGTTTTAAAAGTAAAAAAACAAAAATATAAAAGAAAAAAATAAAAAAGTTAAGTGAGTTTTATGGTTTTTAACTTTAATTCAAACAACAATAAAAATAAAAAAAATAGAACGAATAAAAATGTTAATATTAGTTTTAAAAATAAATTTAGATCTTATAATAAAAAATTATCTCATTATTCTGAATTTAAAGATGCTGTTAAAAATTTTAACAAAACAAGATTAAAATTAAAAAGAATGTAAAAAATGAATTTTATTATTTATAGTGATTTTTTATGGAGAAAATATTTACTATTAATATTGGTAAGAAAGGTTTAAATGAGAATGTTTTGAAAGAAATTTTAAGACAATTAAAAAGTAAAAAAGTTGTTAAAGTTAAATTTTTAAAAAATATTGTTGAAGTTAAAGATAGAGAAGAATTAAAAAGTTATTTTGATATTATTTTTAATTATTTAAATGAAAACATTAATAAAGAAGAAAAAAATAAGAATAATAAGAATATTAAAAACTATAAAAATAATAACTTTAAAGTTTTTAGAGAAAAAACTATTGGTTTTACAACTATATTTTATGTTAGAAAAAATTAAAGTTTTGTGATGTTTTATGTTTTTTAAAAAAAATGAAGAAGAAGTAAAAGATCCTGTTTTTGAAGAGGAAGATCCTGTTAAATATTTTGGAGAAAAATATGGTTGGGATAAAATTCCTATGGGTAAAGGTACTTCTTTAGAATTAAAACCTGAAAGTAAAGATGATGTTCTTCTTTCTCCTTCTTCTGGTTATACTCCTTTTCCTAAAACTGATGCTAAACTTATTTTGTTTTATGAATCTGAAAAAAAGTTTGTTGAAGAAACTTATTATTGGATTTTACATTTTATGAGGCATGGTGCTGCTGGTTTGCCTAATGTTGAAAAATTAATCGATAGTTTTTCTTCTTCTGTTCAAAGCAGTTTGTTTGGTGTTTCTGAACAAAGGCTTGCTATACAACAAGACAGAGCAAGTCAATATTTGAAAGGTATTAGTGAAATGGTTAAAAGTTTGCCTCAACTTATTAGAGATTTAAGATTGTTAGATGAAAGGTTAAGTTTTTATGAAGCTACTTTTAATAATCCTAACACTGAATCTGCTGATCATGCTTTAAAGGGTATTTGGATTGATCTTGTTGAGGGAGGAGCTAAAAATCCTGGTAGTGTTTATGGTATGGCTCAACAGTTAAGTTTTACTATTCTTCCTGACTTGTTTTTTAGAACAAGAATTGGTGATTTTGAAAAAAATTTGCATAAACTTTCTTTAAATGAATATAATGAAAAAATTAAAGAAATGCCTAATGTTATTGATAAAATTGTTAATGATTTAGAATTTAATGAGAAAGTTAAAGAAGTTTTGAAAAGGAAGCTTATACAATTTTATACTTGGAAATACAGGACTTATAGAGAATTATTGTCTAGAAGAAAGTTTTTGTTAAAATATTTAAGACAACATTATAATACTATTAAAATGTATGCTGAATGGGTTAAACCTTATCTTATGAATATTAAAAGACTTTCTAATAATCAAAAAAATTTGAATTCTCCTGATATTGTTAATGCTTTTGAAACTGCTGTTTTAGAATTAGAATTATTTTCTGTTGCTAAGAAGAAAGATTTTTATAATGGTGTTGTTAGTGTTTATTTAAGATACATTACTATGCCTGCTTTACAATATCATGCTGAAGGTTATCAGAGAGGACCTCAACATTCTGGTAGGATTGAATTGTTTTTTAGAAGTTATTCTTTTACTGATAATGAAGTTAAATTGTATAAAAAGTTAAGACAAGAACAATCTATGGAGTTGTTAAAAGAATATGATTCTAGTATTGCTGAAGTTTTAGACAGTTTAGGTGATGAGTTAAAAAATTATTTGAAAGAAGCTGGTGAAGATATTAAAACTCAAGAAGAAAAAGATAAAGAAACATTAGAACAAAAAAAGTTAGAAAGAATACAAACTAAAGATAATGTTTTGGAACCTTTCACTGCTTTATTTGATGGTTTTAAAGAATTATTTACTTTCGGTTTTGATTTTAATAAAGATAAAAAAACAGTTTATAAAATTGATAGTAATGCTAAAGAGGAAGTTTTTAAATCTGCAAGGAAAGGATTGTATGCTGTTTATAAATATTATAAAAAATCTCACGGCTTTTTAGCTTATTAAAGGTGTGTTTTTATGAATTATTTTAATGCAATGCCGAACGAATATTTTTCAGCTTTAGATAAGGAAAGTTATATCCCTGATAGTATTTCTCAATCTGGAGATGAAGTTGAAAAACCTTTAGTTAAAATTTCTGATATGGGTATTCCTACTGCTCCTTTTAAAGATCAAATTGAAGAATTAAAAAGAAGAATTTTTCAAGGAGTAAGAAAAGTTGAAATGGGTTTTACTGGTGCTGGTAAAGGTAATCAACAAAATCCTACTCCTGAAATGTATGGTAAGCCTCATAGAGAAGTTATTAAACAATTAGCAAAGTTGAACAAGGTTAAACTTTCTACTCATACTACTGTTGCTGTTGGAAGTTTATCTGGTTTGAAAGATCAAGCTTTTTCTGATGAAGCTAGAAGAAGAACTATGATTGAAATTCAAAGAACTATAGATTTTGCTTCTGATATTGATGCTGGAGGAGCTGTTGTTGTTCATACTGGAGAATTTCAAAGAGCTTTAGGAAAAAGATATGATAATTTTGAATCTTTTGAAAATGACAAAGAAAAAGCTCCTGAAATGTTTGTTGATAAAGAAACTGGAAAAATTATAGGTGCTATTGATAAAAAAACTCCTGTTTATATTCCTAAATTAAAAAAAGATGAAAATGGTAATTTAGTTTTAGATGAATATGGTAATTTTGTTGTTGATATTAGTAATAAAGGAGATTTTGAATTAAAAGAATTTGATGAAGAAGATTATAAAGCTTTTAAAAAATATTTTAAAGAACATTATAATGAAGATTTGAAAAGTTTTGAACATGCAAAAATTATTGCTCAACAATTAATAGAAAAAAATAATGCTGAAGCTTACGGTAAGCAATACGCTTCTGGTTTGTTGAATGTTAAAGAAAAAATTAGAGATGCTAAAGAATTAATTTCTATTTTGAAAAGTAAAAAAGGAGATTTAAATAAATTAGAAGGTGATGAAAAGTTAAAAGCTTTAGAAGCTATTAAAAATATTGCTGCTCAAGCTCATATTGAAGTTCCTAAAACTTTGTATAATGATTTGAATGCTGTTGAAGAATATGTTTTAAAAGAAATGAATACAAGATTAAGACAAGGTATGGATGTTGCTTCTAAATATTTGACTGAAGCTAAAAAGTTAGATCATACTATTAAAAATATTGCTCCTGTTGAAGATTATGCTTTGGATAAAGCTGCTCAAACTTTAGCAGAATCTGGTTTGTATGTTATGGAAAAAAGTAAAAAAACTTCTGAACCTTTATATATTAGTCCTGAAAATGTTTTTGCAGAGACTTACGGAGGTCATCCTCAAGAATTAAAAAAAATTGTTTTAGAGGGAAGAAAGAGAATGGAACAATTATTATTGCAGAAAGGTAAAGTTAAAAGTAGAGAAGAAGCTAAAAAGTTAGCTGAAAAACATATTAAAGCTACTTTTGATATTGCTCATGCCAATACTTTAAGAAAAAATTTTAAAGGTACAGATGAAGAGTTTAAAAAATGGCTTATAAGTCAAGTTGAAGATCTTGCTAAAGAAGGAATTATAGGTCATTTGCATGTTGCTGACAATCTTGGTTATGAAGATGAACATCTTGCTCCTGGTGAAGGTAATGCTCCTATAAGAGAGTTTGTTGAAAAAATGAAAAAATATGGAGTTACTGATATTATTGTTGAACCTTCTCATAATGATATTAATGCTTTAAAAGAAGGTTGGAAAATACTTGCTGGTAATGCTTTTTCTTCTGCTACTGCAAGCAGTAGAGATACTTGGAGCAGTATTGAAGGCAGTTATTTTGGAAGAACTAATGGAAGTTATTTTTTATTTGCTGATAATGATCCTAACAAAGGAAGTGAATATTTCCCTGTATGGAAAACTTGGGGAAGCGTTCCTTTAGAATAAGTTATTTTTTATTCTTGGTTTGAGAAATTGAGAAAAAATAAGAAACAGCAACATAATTCCGCCCACATCTTTTATGATGTCTTTTGTACTGCTATCAGGCAACCCGTATCTTATTGCTAGTACTGCTACCACTCCTGTAATTAGCATTGCAACTAGAACTTTTCCTCCTATTTTGTGAGCTTTAATTATATATCGCACAAATACTTCTATAATATAGGGTTTATGGTTTTTTTTGTAATATTTTTTTTTATTTCTTTTATTTCTTTTTTTATATTTGGCTCTATAATAATTATATCTTTTATATGGTCTTTTTTTATACATATTTTTAAATAGTTTTCTTTTATTTATAATTTTTTTTATTTTATTCTTTTATTATTGTTTTATTTTTTTATTTGTTTATTTTATTTTTTATCTTTTAAAATAGTAAAGTTTTTAAACTAATGTTTTTTCTCATTTGTTTTATGGGAAGAATAAAAACTCAATTTGTAAAAAGAACTAGTGTTGAATTGTTAAAAAAACATCCTGACAAGTTTAATAAAGATTTTGATGA
>WIAN01000159.1 GCA_015519985.1 Candidatus Woesearchaeota archaeon
CTGCTTTTAAAATGTCATCTGTATGAAAATAGTTTTTTAAATCTGTTTCTGAAATTTTCATTCCTTTTTTTGCATCATAAAAAATATCTTCTGCTTTTAAAATATCTTTTATATCTATTTTTTTTCCTTCTAAATATTCAAATGCTAAATCTGGATTTATAACTATTTCAAAAGTTTTTGATTCTTTTTTTAATCTTGCAAGATTCATTTTTTCAGTCATTTTTATCACAAATATTTAAAAATAGTATAAAAAAATTATAAATATTTTTGTTTTTCTTCTTCTGTTAAGAATTTTGATTTTTTTTCTTTATCAACATAAGAAATGTCTATTCTTTCTGAAGAAAATTTATCTCCTAAAACTTCTTTTAAAGCTTTTATTCCTAATTTTACTGCTTCTTCAAAACTCATATTATCTTTATATTCTTTATGTAAAATCGGTCTTGCTTTTTCTTCTCCTTCTCCTATTACTGAAGCTTTATATTCAAAATATATTCCTGTAGGATCTGTCTCATACAATTTAGGTTCTATATCATAACCTGCAATCAATAATGAAACTCCAAAAGGCCTGTAGCCGCCTGATTGTGTGGTTAATTGTTTTAAATCTGCTATTTCTTTAACTACAGAAACAACATCAATATTAGTATTATAAGTAATTTTATGTTGTTGTGATTTTACTCTTACTCTTTCTACTAAAACTCTTGCATCTGAAATAATTCCTGATGCTGCTATTATAATATGATCATCTACTTCTGAAATTTTTTCTATCCCTGAAGGTACAATTAAAGGGTCTAAAACTCTTTTGTCAGCTAATAAAATTACTCCTTCATTATATTTTATTCCTATAGCTGTAGATCCTTGTTTTACAGTTTTTTTAGCATATTCTACTTGTAATAGTCTTCCATCAGGACTAAACATTGTTATTGCTCTGTCATAACCCATTATTTGATGTTGTTGATTCAAGAAAACCACCTTTCACATTTATTTATATATAAAGGATTTGTATAACCTTTTAAAAAGTTTTTTAATTTAATATTTTATTTTCATTAATTTTATCCTTTGTAATATCCCAATAAAGTTTTTTTTGTTCTTATTATCAATAAAAGTTAAAAAAAGAACTATTTATCACTGAAAAAGAGTAAAGAAATGAAAAAGTTTATAAATAATAACTCCATTCTTATAAAAATAACATCTTTTTGAGGTGAATAAAAAAATGAATGATGATGAAATATTTAAACATTCATACAGAAGTCTTACAGGAAATCCTGATGAAACAGTTAAACACTTATACGAAAGTCTTACAGGAAATAGTGCAAGAAGAAAAAAAGAAGACCCATTTGGAAGTTCAAAACCATATGAATTTCATGGAATTTTAGAAAAGCCTTTCCCCTTAGAACTATACGCTTCAGAAATATCTGAATCTGATCACGAAAGAATGAATGATGATGAAGCATTAAGAAGATTATTATATGAATTGATAATAGAAGCATTAAAAGAAGCATACAAAACGACACCTGGATATAACCCATCCACAGAAAATCCTTTCCCAGAAAAATATTTTAGAGAAGTACTTAATGATCCAGATGAATTGAAGAGAGAATTAGCTAAAAGAAAAGAAGGACTAATTAAAGAAAATAATGCAGCAATCCCCACAGGTCCGTTTGAAGAATTTTATAGACAAGAAAAACCTTTCCCACAACAAAACTTTAGAGAAATAGAAAAATTTTATGGAATAAGTAGTGGTGAAGAACCAAGACAAAAGAAACCTGATGGATTAGAAGGAAAGTTATAAAACTTTTTTTATTCTTTTATTTCTTTTAGTTTTTTTAATATTCCTGAGGTTTTTATTGTGTAGGCTGTTAATTTTATTTTTTCTTTTTCTTCATTGTTTTTTTTTATTTCAAATTCTTTTATATTCAATAATGTTAATCTTAAATTATTTTGTTCTTTTAAATTAACTCTTACAATAATAGTATCAGCAATGTTATTATCAGCATTATTATCAATATTACTACTTTTATTATTTTTTTCAACATTATCTTTTGTATTAAAAAACAATAATC
>WIAN01000016.1 GCA_015519985.1 Candidatus Woesearchaeota archaeon
CTAATTCTCCATGATTTTTATGTTGTGTTGTTATAAATACTAAATCTATATTTTTATCTTCTATTATTTCATCATAATTTGTAGTTATGTATTTTACTTTATATTTTTCTCCATAATATTTTAGATCTACATCCCCTTTTGAACTTGCTATTGCATATATTGAATATTTGTCTTTTAATTCTTCTAATATTGGAAGATGCATATTTTTTACAAATCCTCCTAAACCTATTATTCCTATGTTTATTTTTTCTTTTTCCACTTTTTTTGTTTTATTTATTATTTTTGTCTGTTCTTCTTCTATTTTTTCTTTTAAAATAGTTTTTTTATCATATTCTATTATTGTTATTATTGGTTTTTCTTCTGAAAGAAGATAATTGTATGCTTCTTCTATTTTTTCTAGTGGGAAAGTTTTTTTTAATAAAAGATCAAATGAAACTTTTTTTTGTTTTATTAAATCTAAATATGCTTTCATGTTTCTCTTTTCTGTCCATCTTACATATTCGTAAGGATAATCTTTCCCTTCTACTTCATAAGAATAATCATACCTTCCAGGACCATAAGAGGTTGATATTAATAAATCTTTTTCTCCTTCGTATAATAAATTTCTTTCTATATTTATGTCTGCTACTCCTACTAGTATTACTTGTCCTTTTTTTCTTGTTATTTCAAATGAATGTTTTAATGGTTCATTGCTTTTTGTTGATGCTGTGAATATTGTTTTGTCTACTCCATGGTCTTCTGTGTATTGTTTTATTTTTTCCGTTATTTCTTTTTTATCTTTTTCTTTTAAGTTGAATGTTAAATCTGCACCTAGTTTTTTTGCTAATTCTAATCTTTGATTATCTATATCTAATGCTATTATTTTGTTTCCTTGCGCTTTTAATATTTGTATTGTTATTAAGCCTATTAATCCTGTTCCATATACTGCAACTATTTCTCCTATTTGTAATTTTGCTCTTCTTACTCCTTGTAATGCTATGCTTCCTATTGCTATTGTTGAAGAATATTTTATTATTTTTTCAACTTCTTTATCATTCATATTTGAATTATTTAAGTCGTTTAAATCTATTTTTACTGCTAAATTTTTTGGTATTAAAACGTATTCTGAATGTTTTGCAAATTGCGCTCCTGCTCCTGCTATTATGTCGTTTTCTAAAAATTCTTCTGTATTTTTTCCTTTTTTTATTATTATTCCTGAAATTGAATATCCTGGTTGTATTCCTGTATCTAATTTTTCTTTTACTGTATTGTAGGTTTTTTTTATTCCTTCTTTTATTGCTTTTTTTATTATTTTTAATGCTAAATCAGGGTTTTCTTTTGCTCTTGTTATTAAATTTTTTTTTTCTTCTTTTAACAAACTTGTTTCTGTTCCTGAACTTATTGCTGAGTATAAGGTTTTTACTAATAAGAATCCTTCAGGGACTTCTGGTAAAGGCAAGTCTTCTAGTAGTACTTTTTTGTTTTTTATTATTGTTTTTTTCATATCCTTTTGTTTATGAAAAACATTTATATATTTTGTGTATTTACAAAATATTATGAAAAATGTTTTTAAGAATATAAAAGTTGGAAGTTTTAATAATTTTTTTAAATCTGAATTTTCTAATTTTTTTGTTTCTTATTTTTTTTTCTTTTTAGCTGTTCCTTTATCTTATATTTTAAGAATTTTTTATGGTAGAGTTTTTTCTGTTGAAGAATACGGTTTTTTTTATTCTGTAATTGCTTTTATTGGTTTGATTAGTTTTATTTCTGATTTTGGTGTTTCTGAATCTGTAGTTTATTTTTTTTCTAAATTTAGAGCAAAAAAAAAGTTTAAAGATATTTCTAAACTTGTTTTTTTTTCTTACTTTTTTATTTTTTTTACAAGTTTTTTTTCTTTTTTTGCAGTTTTTTATTTTAAAAAAAATATTATTGTTGATTTTTTGAAAGTTGATTATTTTTCATATTATAATGTTTTTTTTATTTTTTTATTTTACATATTTATATTAAATTTTTCTAATCTTGCTATTAATTTTTTTAGAGCTTTGAATAAAACTTTTTTTTATACTAGTTTTCAATTTTTTAGACAACTTTTAAC
>WIAN01000160.1 GCA_015519985.1 Candidatus Woesearchaeota archaeon
ATTATCAATACTTTAATAATACATAAATAAGACAAAAAAAAGAAACCCCTTTATTTCCTGTGGAGATTGTAATCACACATATAAATGCAAAATAAAAAGCAATCATTTATAAAATGTTTATAAATATTAAAAAATATTCAAAAAAATAAAAAACAGTATTAAAAAAACAATAATGATACTGTCTTAAGACAATCTCAATACAATACTAAAACAGAATAAAAACAAAATATTAATAAAAAAACAATAGAAAACAATAGAACATAAAACAATAGAACAACATTAAAAAAACAATCTACTAAAAAATAATTAATAACATTTTTAAACAACAAATTTTATTTTAAAACAACATAATGAAAAATGAATATTATAAGATGAATATAAAAAAAGTTTTTTCCATACTAAAAAGTTCAAAAAAAGGATTAAACAATAAAGAAGTAGAAAAAAGACAAAAAGAATATGGAAAAAACACAATAAAAATAAAAAACAAAACATCATTCTTAAAACTAATAATAGAACAATTCAAAAGTTATCTAGTATGGTTGTTAATAGCAATAGCAATATTCGCATATACAGCAGGATTCTACTTTCACAAACAAGAACAAATAGCAGACGGAATAATAATAACGCTAATAATATTAATAAACGCATTCGTAGGAGCATACCAAGATTACAAGTCAGAAAAAGCAGCAGAACTATTAAAAAAAATGATAAAAACAGAAGCAATAGTATTAAGAAATGGAAAAAAAACAAAAATAAACGCAGAAGAATTAGTGCCTGGAGATATAATATACTTAAAAGAAGGAGATAAAATACCAGCAGATTGCAGAATAATAGAAAGTAAAGAATTAAAAGTAGACGAATCAATACTAACAGGAGAATCTAGAAGCGTATTAAAAAACAACAAAATAATAAAAAAAACAGTTCCAATAGCAGAAAGAAAAAACATGTGTTATATGAACACATACATAGTAAAAGGAACAGCAACATGCATAGTAGTAAACACAGGAAAAAACACAGAAGTAGGAAAAATAGCAGAATCATTAGAAAAAGAACAAAAATCATTATTCTTAGAAGAAGTAGACACAGCAAGCAAAAAAATAACATACATAGCATTATTCTTTATAATAATAGCAATGACAGTATTCTTCTTAAAAGAACACAGTTGGATAGCAGTATTAATGATGGCTTCAGCACTAATAATAGGATCAATACCAGAAGGATTACCAGCAATAGTAACATTCTCATTGTCAATGGCTTCATTAAAACTAGCAAAAAATAACGTATTAGTAAAAAGAAAAACATTACTAGAAACATTAGGAAGCGTGAATGTAATATGCACAGACAAAACAGGAACATTAACACAAAACAAAATGACAATAAAAAAAATATATTCAGAAGGAAAAATAATAAAAAAAAACAATTACAAAAAATTATCAAAAACAACACAAGAAGAATTAAAAAAAGCAGCATTACTATGCAACGAAGCAAAAAACACAGAGAAAGGATTTATAGGAGAAGCAGAAGACATAGCACTAATAGATTTTTTTAATGAAATAGGAGTAGACATAATAACATTAAAAGAAAAAAATCCAACAATAAACTTTGAACCATTCTCATCAGAAAAAAAATATTCAAAATCATACAATAAAATAAATGGAAAAATAATAGAATATACAAAAGGAGCTCCAGAAATAATATTAGAAAAAAGCAAATACATAATAAAAGAAGGAAAAATAAAAAAAATAACAGAAAAAGAAAAAAAAACAATAGAAAAAAAATTAAAAGAATTCTCAAAAGAAGCATTAAGAAACATAGCATTCTCAATGAAAAAAGACAACAAAACAATATTCTTAGGATTTGTAGGAATATACGATCCTCCAAAAAAAGACATACAAAAAACAATAAAAAGCATATACAAAGCAAACATAGATGTAAAAATGATAACAGGAGACAATATAGATACAGCAATAGCAATAGCAAAAGAATGCGGATTTAAAAAAATAAAAGCAACAAGTTGGGAAGAATTAAAAGATTTATCAAAAGAAGATTTAAAACAAAAAGTAGAAGAATGCAATGTATTTGCAAGAATGTCACCAGAATACAAGCTAAAAATAGTGCATGCATTACACGAAAAAAATTATAGAGTAGCAATAACAGGAGACGGAGTAAATGATGTACCCGCATTAAAAGAAGCAGACGTAGGAATAGCAGTAGCATCAGGTTCAGACATAGCAAAAGAAGCAGCAGACCTAATATTATTAGATGATAATTTATACTCAGTATATTTAGGAATAAAAGAAGGAAGAACAATATTCTCAAATGTAAGAAAAGTAATAAACTATTTATTAACAGCAAACTTATCAGAAGTACTAGTAGTATTCGCAGGATCATTATATGGATTAATGCCATTCTCAGCAATACAATTATTATGGGTAAATTTTGTAACAGACATAGCACCAGCAATGGCATTAGGAATAGATCCTCCTCATAAAGATATAATGAAAAAAAAACCAACAGGAAAAAATGAAAAATTAATAAACAAAAGAATAACATGGCTAACAGTAGGAATAGGATTAAAAAAATTCATAATAATGTTTTTATTATTCATATTAACATACAAATACACAAACAATTTAATATTAGCACAAACAGTATCATTCACATGGCTAGTATTATCACACTTTGTAAGAATAGCAGCAATAAGATTTGATGAAAAAGTAGAAATGTTCAACAACAAATTCTTAAATTGGTCATTAATAATACCAATAATATTACAAATAATAATAATTTATACTCCAATAAGAGAATTTTTTCACGCAGTACCTTTAACAATAAAAGAATGGATAATATTAACAGTAGCAGTAATAATAGCAATAATATTAGCAAAAATAATAACAATAATAATAGACAAAAACATACCATTAAAAGAAGATGACTATTAATAATTCTTTATAATCATTCTTTACTAAAAGTTTCATAATCTTCAATAATAATTTTACCAATAGAATCTTCACTAACAGAATAAAATTTACCATTAGAAGCTTCAGCAATCTTCAAAGCAAACTTAGAAGATTTTTTATCAACATTAACACCAACAACAGAAACAGAAACATTATTTTCTTTAGCAATAAAAGAAGCTTTAACAGCATCCTTATAAGGATCTTCCCCTTTAGTAGGTTGCAAATCAGTAATAACTAACAAATGCTTTTTAACATTCTCATCAGAAAACAATTTTAAACTTTTAAAAATACCTTTGTATAAATCAGTTTTACCATAAGGAACAATTTTAAACAAAGAATTCAACATAGAAAAAACATCACTTCCAACAGGAAAAGAAAAAATAACATCTTCATTAAACAACAACAAACCAACTTTATCTCCAAGCTCTAAAGCCCTAACAACCAAAGCAGCAAAAGCCCTTCTAGCCTTCAAAAACTTTTCTCCCTTCATAGAACCAGAAACATCAAGAGAAAAAACAACCTCAACCTTAGGTTTAGATTGTCTTTCAAAAGCAACAAGATCTTCCTTTAAAATTTCATCATGATTCCTTCTCAAAGCTTTCTTAATAGACTTTTTAATATTAATATCTCTATACTTTTGATTAGAATAAGGTTTTTCTAACTCTTTAATGCCATGCAAACTTTTAACTTTGCCAAAATCATTATTAAAATAATTTTTAAAAAATTTTTCATACTCTTCAGACAACAAAATTTTAGAAGCAAGTTTATAAGCATCAAAAGTAAAAAAACCATTATTATCAACAAGCCTTTTCTTTTTTAAAGAGGAAAACTTGTCTTTCAACCTTTTTTTAACCAGATCTTTAAATTCAGGAATCCTAATATTTTTTTTAACATACTCAGAATCAAAACCAGTAGCTAAAGAAATTAAACTATCACCATAAATCTTTTCAGCATTAGAAAAAGAATTAACAAGATTCTTAAACATCAAATCAGGATTAAACTCAGAAAAACCAAAAGAAGACAATTGTTCAACAAGCAAAGCATCTTTATGCTCTTCATCAACATATTCAGATTTAGAAAAAAAACTACTTTCATCTCCTTTTTTACTTTCAAAAGAATCATCTTTATTAATCTCAACGAACTAAATCACTCTTTTCAGAAAACTCTTTAGAAAAAGATTCAAATTCCTTTAAAATAAAATCAAATTTAGAAGAATCAAAAGTAACACTAGGCTTAACTTTAACTCTATGAGGAATAACACTCAAAACAACATCTCTAACATCATCAACCAAAACTTTATTTCTTTTGTTTAATAAAGCATTAACTTGACTTCTCTCATACAAACCTATGCTTGCTCTAACACTAGGACCAAAAACAACATTTTCATTTTTCCTCAAATTTTGAACAAAAGAAACAATAAAATCTAAAATATAATCATCAACTTTAACATCAAACTTTTTACTTTTCAACAAAACAATTTCTCTTTCAGTATTAACATCAGAAGGATAATCAATACTAATAATATCAAACCTATCCAAAAAAACTTCAGACAATTTTTCAGTACTAGAATCTTTAGGATTCATAGTAGCAATCAAAATAAAATCAGCAGGAAAATCAATATCATAACTACCAATAGTAACTTTTTTTTCTTGTAAAACTTGAAGCAAAGCATTCTGCAATCTTTCAGGAGCTCTATTAATCTCGTCAAAAAACAAAACTCCGTTATTAGCTTTAAAAATCTTACCAGGAGTAAAAGCTTCAATACTCAAAGGACCTTTCTTCAAAGCAACAATAGGATCAATATCTCCTAAAAGATCCTCAGAAGTCAAATCAGGAGAACCTTGAACTCTAACAAATCTATCTTTACCTTTAACAATCTTAGTAGGCATCTTTTTACCTTCCCTTTTAGCCTGCAAACAAACAGGACAAATAGGATTTTCAGGCAAACAGTTAAAACCACAATCATTAACTTCTAACTCTCCTAAAATATCAGCAACAGATAAAGCTAAAGAAGTTTTACCAATACCTGGAGGACCAGAAATAATAACATTTCTATTAGAAATAATAGTAGAAGACAATTCTTTTTTAACTAACTCTTGATCAACAATATCTTTAAAAGCAGACTCATAATTCAAAAGTTTATCAATAATTTTTTTATTCAACAAAGCCATAAAAACACACCACACAAACAATTACAATTAAATTATAAAAATAAATACAAAACATAATAGAATAAAACAATAATATAAAAACTTAACTAAAACAAAAAAAACAAAAAAGATGTAATTACAATAAAGTAGTTAAATAAAAAGCTTTTTAAATAGTTTAAAACAACCATTTAATATGGATTATCTTTCAGGACCAGAAGTATTAGAAGAGGTAATAAAAGAACTATTTTCATTACCGAAAAAAGAATTTAGAACTGAAGAAGGTGTTTTAAAAAGAATAAAACCTTTCGCTATAGGAATTCAACAAAACTTTTATTTTTGGCAAGAAAGACATAGATTAGAAAGAATAATAGAAAAAGCTGGAGTAACAAGAAATGGAACTTTAATAACAGAAGAAAGAAATGTTGGTTATGAAAAAAACTCTCCAATTTATATAGGCGTTTATCCAAATTTTTCTCCAGAAGAATTCAAAAATTATTTTTCAACTTTAGAAAGAGTACATTCGTCAGAAAATGTATTAATTCTTCCTCTAAACAAAGGTTTTTACGCTACAGAAATATTAGGAATTAACGCTGTAGGTTTCAAAACCAAAATTCCAATAGAAGATAGTTATGATGATACCATTAGCCCTAACAGAAGAAACAACACAATTTATTACGATCCTCAAACAATAAATACTATTTTTAATTATTTAAGACAATTATAACTATTTATAATCTTTAAAAATTTTATTTTTAAAATATTTCTTTCTAATAGTTTTATAATCATTAATAAACTCTTCAAAATCAAACTCAACAAAATCGTTATTTTTATTATTACTTTTATCTATTCTTTTTTCATTATCCTTTTCTAATCTAAAAGGTTTAAAACCAA
>WIAN01000161.1 GCA_015519985.1 Candidatus Woesearchaeota archaeon
AGTCCTTCTAGTGTTTTTCCGAAATTTACTCCTTTTTCTCCATTATTGTTACTTCCTTTATCTTCTTTTGTTATCCACCATACGAATAAGAAGAACATTGCTAATACAAATAACATTGATTGTACTCCTGGATCGTCTAAACCTAACCATCCAAAGACATCTGGAGGAACCCAGCCTGCTGCTCCTGCAAATATAAATCCAACTACTAATAATGATAATATTGCTATTGCTCCTTGCCAGCCTCCTTTTCCTACAAGGTTAAAACCAAATGCTGCTAACAATATTATTAGTGATACTACTGCTACTACCCATAACATTACTCCTGGAATTGCGTCTAAAAATATTTGTACTACGTCCATTCCTGGAGGGTAACTATTGGTTACATGAGGTATTATTACCATTAAAGATATTAATAGTGCTGTTAAAACATTGTATTTTTTTGTGTTGTCTTTTCCGAAAGGTTTTACTTTTTCTAAGAATGCTAATAGTATTGTGAATAAAAAGAAAAATGGAATTATACTATCATATGCTCCTGATGTTTGTAATAATGTAAAAAAATCTGAAAATGTTGCCATGGATTATCACCTAATTGTATTTTATAATTTTTTTTATTGTTTTTTTATTTTTAAATTTTATTCTTTTTTATAATGTTTTATTTTACTTTTTTTACTTTTGACTTTGTTCTTGTAATTTTTTTTCTGGTTTTGTTATATAGTATATTCCTGCTATTATTATTGCTAATATTAATATTATACTCCAAAATTCTGCTGTTCCTGCTACTAAGTTTCCTAAACTATTTAATATTATACTTAACCAACTTTCTCCATTGCTTGTTTTTATTGCGTTTAAAGTTATTAATATTAATGTTATAAATCCTATTACTAAGAATAATTTGTAATATATATTGTCTTGTTGTAGTGAAAAGCCTTCTTCTTCTTGTTTTAACATGCTTCCTGCAAATAGTATGAATAAAAATGCTATTAGTATTATTAATACAAAATTTGCTAATATTTCATTCATGATTCCTACTATTCTTACTGAAGCAACTACTAGTAGTCCTGTTATGAATGCTACCATTGAATTTAAATTTTTTCTAGGTACTTTTACTTCTTTTCCTCCTATTAGTATTTTTTCATATCCTAAAACCATTGTTTTTTCTAAGAAAGCGTACATTAATGTGAATACTAATAAGAAAGGCAGTATAACATCGTACAATCCTATTTTTACAAAAAAGTTGATTGCTTCTCTAAATGCGGATGCCATATTCTTTTTTAAAATAGTTAAGTATTTAAATATTTTGTTTATTAATAGTTTTTATGAATCCTTTTGAAAAAGAATTAAGAGTTGAAGCTGAAAATTCTATTCAAGGTTTTTCTCCTAATCCTGAAATTATTATTTTTATTGTTTTGATTTGGATTTTAGTTTTTTCTATTACTGTAATTTTATTCACTACTTATAATGGTGTGAGTTTAGACAGCGGAATTTTTTATCATTGGTAAATATATTAATTATATTAAACATTAATGTTATATTAATGTTAGAAAGTTTTGTAATATTATATTTTCTACTTCTTTTTCTTCTAACTTTTTTATTTCTGCTATTTTTTTAACCGTTAATTTTACATTTTTTGGAACGCTTATTTTTTCATTTTTTAAAGGCATGTATGGCATGTCTGTTTCTGTTAATAACCTGTTTATTGGAACTATTTCTACTAAATTTTGAAAGTGTTCTGAATGTTGTATTATGCTTGGAATTGAAAAATATACATCTTTTTGTTCTTCTAATATTTTTTTTGCTAATTTTATTTTTCCAGTGTAAGAATGTAATATTTTTTTTGTATTGTATTTTTTTATTATTTCTAAAACTGTTTTTTCTGCTTTTCTTGAATGTATTATTACTGTTTTTTTTAATTCTTCTGCTATTTTTAATTGTTTTTCAAATACAAATATATCTTCTTCTTTTTCTTCTTCTTTTATATTTTTATAATCTAAACCTATTTCTCCTATAAAAATATAGTTTTGTTTTTCTTCATACAACTTTTTAAACAATTTTTCATAATCTAAATCTACATTTTTTATAAAGCCATTTTTTTGATCTTCTTTTAAAGTATTGTAAGGATACATTCCTAATGTAAAATATACTTTTAATTCTTTATACTTTTTTAAATATTTTTTTTCAAATTCTTTTGCTTTTTTGTAAGTATTATAATCTAATGCTGTTAATACTATTATTTTAACATTTTCTTTTAAAGATTCTTCAATTATACTTTTTATTTCTTCTTCTTTTATAGAAAAATCTTCTAAAAGATAAAAATGATTATGCACATCTAAATAAACCATATTTTTTTGTAGAATTTTATGTTTTATAAAAGTTTATAAAAAATAAGAACAAACTTAATAATTATTATTGTTGTTTATGCCTCTGTAGCATAGTGGTGGTGCGGCTGCCTCGTAAGCAGCAGGTCCGGGGTTCGAATCCCCGCAGAGGCTTATAATATAATTATTCATTTCTTTTTGCTTCTAATTTTTCTTTTATTTTTTCTCTTATTTCTTCAAAAACTTTTTCTATTGGTTGTTCTCCATTAATTTCTATAAGAATATTTTTGTCATAAAAATCTCTTAATAATAATTCTGTTTCTTTATGATACAATTCTAATCTGTGTTTTATTGCTTCTTCTTTATCATCTTCTCTATGTATTATTTTACAATTGTTTTTTTCACAATCTTTTATTTTTTCAACATCATCTATTGATAATATTATTTCTTTATCATTACAATAACATATCCTTCTTTTTGAAATTCTTTTTATTGCTTCTTCGTCTGAAATTTTTATATACAATGCTATGTTAAAAATGTCCCCTAAAGTTTTATTTAGTAAGTTTAATTGTTTTTCATTTCTTGGAAAGCCGTCACTTATAAAACCTTTATATTTTTTTTCTGAACTTTTTAATTCTTGCAGTTTTTTTTCAAATATTTTTAATGTTATTTCATCAGGAACTAAATCTCCTTTATCTATTATTTCTTTTATTTTTTTTGCTAATTCATTATTTTGGTTTTCTATTTTTCTTAATTCTGAACCCATATCAATATGTAATAATGTGTAATGTTCTTTTATTAATTCAGCTTGTGTTCCTTTTCCTGATCCTTGAGGACCGAGTATTATTATTCTTAAAGGATAATTTTCATAATCAATATTGTATTTTTTTTCAGCAGTATCATGATTTTTTTCGTTTTGTTCCAATAAAAACACCTTTATATTTTTTTATTTTTATTTTTTTTTATAATTGTTTTATTGCTTCTATTGTTATTGTTGCATAACTTCCTTTCTCTAATGAAAATTTTATAATCGCATTGTTATTTTCTTTTTTTTCTTCTAAGATTATTTTTTCTATATTTATTTTTTGAAATGCACTTCTATAGTAAGGTTCAAACATTAAATCAGGCATTTGTTTTATTATAAAATCTGTTTCTTTTAAATTTAACTTTTTTAAAATGTTTTTTTTAAATTCATTCATTTCTCTGTCAAAAGCTATTATTTTTATTTTTTCATCAAAAACATTGTTTTTGTTTTTTTCTATTAATTTTTTTTGTTCTTTTAAATTTAAAAATTCATAATCTAATGAATCTAATATTAATTTTTTTAAATATTCTAATTCTGTCATATTATTTTTATCATATTCGTTTTTATTATTTTTTTCTTGTATTGTTTTTTTTAATTCTTTTATTTTTTGTTTTAATTCTAAATTAAATATTATGCTTTGAAAACTGCTTATGTATAACATTCTTTTTTTTCTACTTATACTTTTTATTATTTCTATTGCACTTTTGTTTTCAAAATTTAAATTGTTGTTAATTTGTTTTTTCATATATTCTAATGTTTTTTCATAATCTTTTTTTAATATGTAATATCCTATTATTGGATTGTAATTTTCTATTCCAAACCTTTGCATTCCAAAATAGTTTGGTATTAATAGAACTTTGTTTTTTTGAATATTTTCTTCTATTCTTTTTTTTAAAGAATTTATTTTTTCTATTTCTTTTTCTTCTAATTGTTTTAATTTTAATGTAAAAATATTTTTTTTTAATGCGCCTATTGTTAAAGCATTGTTAGAATATCCTATTAAATATACTTTTAAAAATTTGTCTTCAAATTCTTTTTTTAATATCAATATTTCATTTGTTTCTTTTATTTTTTCTTTTTTTTCTTCATTTTTTTCTTGTTTTTTTTCTGTTTTTTCTGTTTCTTTTTTTGCTATTGTTTCTTGTTGTTTTTCGTCTGTTTCTTCTTTATTTTCTTCTTTTATTTTTTTTCCTATTGTTTGTTCTTCTATTTTTTTTATCAACAATTTTTTTATGTAATTATTATTTTTTATTGTTATGTATTGTGTTGTAATTGCTTTTTTATCTTTTATTCCTGGAATTCCTATATTGTTTTCTTTTGTTTTAAAAAATTTTTTTAATTCTTCTAACATTTTAAAGTGAGAATAATTTTTTTTTATTATTTTGAAAACAAAATAGTTTTGATTTTTTTCTTTAAAATTTTTAAAATTTGTTTGTATGTTTTTTTTATACTCTTCTTCTAATACTTCTTCTACTATAAAATCTTCTGGTTTTTCTTTTATTATCATAAAAAATAGTAGTTTCTAAAACTTTTTAAATTAATCTTTTTTTCTAAACTTTATGGACCTGTAGCCTAGTCTGGATAAGGCGACAGCCTCCTAAGCTGTAGATCCGGGGTTCGAATCCCCGCAGGTCCGTATTCGACTATGTATATTGAGTTTATATTTCTTTTTAAAAAATAATTTAGTATTTCTTCATAATATTCTTCTAAACTTTTTATAGGATAAGTTTCATTTTTATTTTCAAAAAATTTTTTTAATCTTTCTGACAATGTTCCTTTTGTATAACCTAAAATTATTGCATTTGTTCCTTCTTTTAAAATGTAATGTTTTTTTACATTTTCAATTAATAAATATTCTAAACAAACTATTTTATTATTAATTTTTAAAGAAGTTAATTCTAATATAAAAGATAAAGATTCATCTTTGGAAAAAAGTTTTATTATTCTACTTTCTAAATCTGTTATTGAAGAGTGCATTCTTTTTTGGTTTTAGAAAGTTTTTTAAAAAATTTTGTTTTTTTTATGAGAATATTTTTTTTATTGTTTTGTCTAATATTTTGTTTTCTTCTAAACCAAATAATAACATTCCAGAACTCCATGCGAAAGGACTTTCGCTTTCATAAAAAATGTTTTTGAAAGGTTTGTTTTTATAATAAACTTCACTTATGTATTCTTCATTATTATCTATAAATAACAATTTGTATATTGAATTTAAAATTTCTTTTTCTATGTAATTTTTTAAAGTTTCGTTTTTATTTTTATTTTTGTTTATGTACAATTTTAATCCTGATATCCAAAGCCATCTGAAGCCATTATGATATTTTTTCATTCCTATAAATTTTAGTCTAAAATCTATTATGCTTGAATCATAAAAAGGATATACGTTTATTCCTGTTTCTTTTAATATTATTGGTTCATTTATTATGTGTAAAAAAATGTTTTCTTTTTGTTTTTCATCTGCAATATCAAAAAGTATTGTTAAAAAGTTTCCTTCTACATTAAAATTGTCTTCTTTGTATTGTTCATTTACAAAGTCATAATAATATTTTCTTTCTTTATCGTATAAATTTGAATTTATTAGTTCTTTTATTTCTTTTGCTAGTGTAGAATAATATTCTTTTTTATTTTTGTCATAATATTTTTTTTGTGAAAATAAATATTCAAAACTTTTTGCTGAAGCATAATATAATGCGTTTGCAAATATACCATACCCTTTTTTTGCTATACTGTCAGCCCAATCTGAATATTCCGTTTGGTATATTAATCCAAATTTTGTCAGTTCTTCTTTTTGATATTTGAATGCTAATTCTAAATTTTTTATTTTTTTTTCATCTAAATAATATTTGTTATATTTTTCTTTCATGTAAAAATTATATATTATGTTTAATAGTATAAATAAACTGTTACTATCTACTATTTTTGATTTATTTTTATCATCATAAAATACTTTTTCAAATTTGAA
Source organism: Candidatus Woesearchaeota archaeon (assembly GCA_015519985.1). GTDB lineage: Archaea > Nanobdellota > Nanobdellia > Woesearchaeales > WAPJ01 > WIAN01. The sequence goes on from WIAN01000161.1 coordinate 6,083, forward strand.
TTTTGTTTTTAAACTAAAAAATTTTTTTGAAAACAATTTTTTTGTAAAATTATTTAATAATCTTTTTATGAATAGTAAAACATATTTTCCTGAAAAATTTTTGTCTCCTATTCTTAATGGTAGGCTTCCAAAATCTGTAATTGTATTATGGAATAAAGTTAAATTTCTTTCAACTATGTTTTCATCGTTTATTGCTAATGCTCCTAGTGAAGAAAACATGCTATCTCTAACCCAATATTGGTTGAAATGTTTTAATCCTGCAAATATTCCTTTTTCAGAATAACATGCTTTTAATGTTTTTTTAGAAATATTTTTTATTCTTTTAATTTTAAAATTATTGGAATTTTTTTTGCTGATTTTTTTTCTTTTGTTTTCTATTGTTTTTTCTGCTTTCTCTTTTTTTGCTTTCATTTTTTTGTTTTTAATTGTTTTTTATTAATAAAGTTTTCTAAAAACAGTGTTGATTTTAAAAGAATAAATTTTTATTATAACTTTAATAAAATAAGAGAGTTAAAAAGTTAAAAAAAGTTTTTAAAAAATTTTTTTAAAATTTAATTATTCATTCCAATCTCTACTTCTGTATTTGTTTCCATCCCTACTTCTGTGTCGTCTGAAACATTAAAAGTTTCATCTGCTATTTTTTTCATTTTATCTTCATACTCTTTTCTTTCTTCTAGTCTGTTTTTTATTCTTTCTTTTACTTTTTCTTCTGTAATTTCTTTTAGTCTTTCATTTCTTTCTTCCATTCTTTCTTTTACTCTTTCTCTTACTTTTTCTTCATATCTTTCTTTTACCTTTTCTCTTAATTCTCTTAATTTTTCCAATCTTTCATTTCTTTCTTTTAATCTTTCTTTTAAATCTTCAGGTACTTTTAATACTGGTCTTTCTTTTTTAAAATCAAATAAAGCTCTTTTTATATAAGCATTATATTTTGCTATTATTTTTAATGCTTCTATTATTTTTTTATGTGCTTCTTTTGCTTTTTCTTTTGCTGTTGTATAATCTTCTTTTTCATAAGCAGTTCTTGCTTCTTCTAATAAAGTATTTGCTTCTTCTAATAATGTTAATGTTTCATTTAAATCTTTTTCTTGTTCTTCAGTTAAATTTCTGTCTTCTAATTTTTCTGTTATTTTTTTAACTAATTCTTCTACTCTTAAATATTCTGCTTCTGTTCTTTTTATTATCACTTTTGTTGAAACGTTTTGTCCATAATTTGAGAATGCTTTTTCTTCAAATTCTATTTCTTCTTCATCTGAAATGTTTAATTTTGCTTTTACTTTTAATCTTACTTTTGTAAAGTTTCCTTTATAATTCTTTAATTCTTTTTTGCTTTCTTCTAAAAATGGCAATATTTTTTGTTTTTCTTTTTCACTTAAATTAGAATTTTTTATTCTTTCTTCCAATCTTTCTAATGCTTTATATAACAAGTCTAATTTTTTTTCATAAACTACTATCTTTCTTGCTGTTTTTTTATTTGGATTTTTTTCATTTTCTTCTTTTAACTTTTCAACATAATTTTTTAATTCTTTTAATGTTTCTTTAAAATTTTCTAATTCTTTTAAGGATTTTTCTTTTTCTCCTAATGCATAATATCTTTTTGCATTTACTAAATGACTTGTTGCTATTTTTACATACATGTCAAATTTTGTTTCTGGATTGAAAGAAATTTTTGCTTTTATTCTTGTCCAAAACAATCCAAACCCTTTTGGAGCTTCTTTTTCTAATAGTTCTTCTTCAATTTCTGCTGTTTCATTATCTTCAACTTTTACATTTTGCATTTCTTCTAAAATACTATCTATATCTTCTACTGAAACGTTTGTTGAAGAATCAACACTTATTGTATTTTCATTTGCTTTTAAATTTACATTTGCATTTCCTTCAACTGCAAAGCTTAAAGGTATTGAAAATACAAATAATAATAGTATTATTATGCTTAATATTTTTTTCATTTCAATTCACCTCGATTTTAAAATTTTTGTATGAATATTATTGTATTTTATTATTTTTTTATTTTGTGTGTTTTTATAATATTTAAAACTTTTTTTTTAACTTTTCATTTTTTTCAATTTTGTTTTTGTTTTCAAAACTTTTATAAAGTATTTTATTTTATATTTTTTTTATGCCTACTAAAATTGATGTTCCTGATTTTACTTTTGTATATCAAGATATTTTTGTTTTTAAATCTTTATATAAACTTGCTAAAGAATGGTTGGAAGAGCAAGGTTTTAGAGATCAGTATGGTGGTTTTGAATTTATGGAGAAAAAATATGTTCATAAAGAAATGCCTGGAGGTATGCATGAAATTAATATTGTTTGGGAAGTTGAAAGAAAATATACTAATAAAAATATTTTTTTTAAAATGCAAATTGAGTTTTTGTTAATTGCTGGTAAAATTGAAGAAAGGATTATTGATGGTAAAAAAGTTAAAGGTGATACTGGAGAGTTAGATGTTTTTGTCAGGCCTAGTATGTTTATTAAAGATGATGATTGGGATAAAAATGTTTTTTTGAAAAAAGTTAAAGATAGAACTTTTAGGAAAAATTATAAGGAAGAAGTTGAAACTGCTAAAGCTTGGATTTATAAGAGGGCTAAAAATTTTGTTGGTTTGCTTAAAGATTTTTTAGAAACTAAAGCAGCGTTTAAACCTCAAGATGAAATGTTCCATTCTAAATGGGATAAATGGTAAAAAACATTTTTTTGTTTCGTTTTTTTATGTTTTATCTTTTTTGTTTTATATTTCTTCCATTATTTTTTTTATTGCTTTTAAGAATTCTTCAATGTTTTTTTTTGGAACTAGTGCTCCTGCTGCGTTTGTATGTCCTCCTGCTTGTGAATTACTTTTTTCTGCTATTTTTGTCATTATACTTCTTAAATCATAATTGTTTTGTTCTCCTTTTATTCTTATTGATACTTTATAATTTTCTTCATCTGCATCTGCTATGCTTATTATGAATGTGTTTTCTTTTATTTCTTCCATTCTGCTTACTATGCTTGCTAGTGTTCCTATTATTTCTGCTTTTATTATGTTTCTTCCGTCTATTATTATGTATTTCCCTTCATTTTTTATTTTTTCTGTATTTTTGTTTTGTTTATACCAATTTATTGCTTGTCCTATTGCTCTTTTGTATTCTTTTTGTACTGCTATTGCTTTTCTTTTCATTTCTTCATTTCCCATGCATGCTGCTATTCCTATGCTTGCAGCGTCCATTCTTCCACATGCATTTAATAATGTAGCATATTCTCTTGCGTCTTTTAATGGACTTCCTCTTTTTTCTTCTGTTAAAGAATAATAATATCCTATTATTTCGTTAGGATTTTCTAAATGTGATCTTTTTATTATCATTGCAGATATTAGTCTTTGTCTTTCTTCTTCTTTCAAATCTATATATTTTTTTATTCTTCCTTCTTCTTCGTATTGTATGTTTAATTCTTTTAGAAAGTTTATTACTGCTTGTTCTGATCCTGTTATTCCTTTTAATGCTAAATCTTGATTATATGTTAATAATGATACTATATTTTTTGTTTGTGCTCCGAACAATTTTACTCCTTTTTTTACTTTTAACTTTCCACTTTGCACTGCTTCGTCTAATATTATTTTGTTCAATCCTATAAAACCGTTATGTTCTTGCACATCTCCTATTGCTCCTATTATTGCTAAGTATGCTAAATCTGTATTTTTTTCATTTAACATTCTTGAATAAAAATAGGTTGTTCCTGCTCCTGAAATTTCATTACTACCATCTAAATCAAAATCGTGAGGATTATAATGTAATATTCCACCATAATCTTTTACGCTTGGTTCATGATGGTCTAATATTAAAATTTCTTTATCTTCTAATTGTTTTATTAACTCTAATTGTCCTGAACCTATATCTACAAATATTATTTTTTTTTCACTAACATTTTTTAATTCATCTACTACTTTTTGATCTACTGTTTGTACAACTCTTAAATTGTATATTATTCCTTCTCTTTGCAATGTTTTTAATATTATTGCTGCGCTTGTCAATCCATCTGCATCTAAATGGCTTACTACCATTATGTTAGTTTCATTTTTTACAAAAGAGGAATATTCTTTTGCTTTTTTTAAGAAAGAAATAACATTATTTTGTTTATTTTCTTCTATATTTTTTTTTATTAATTCTAATAATTCTTTTGATAATGTTTCTTGCTGCATAAAATCATCTACAAAAATATAAATTTAAAATTAAAAGTAAAATAAAATTGTTTTAAAAGTTTTAGTGTATTAATAATTTCATTTTGTCTAAATCGTACTTCCAATCTTTACTTAGTTTTCCTGTTTTCTTATAATATTTTATTAACCTTCTTATTTTAGAATCTGTCAATTGTAATGCTCTTTTACTTACTAAATCATGATTGTTTTCTTCTAAATGTGATTTTATTCTTACTAATTTTTTAACTAAATTTAATAAATCTTCTGGAACTTCAAATTTTATATTTTTTTCTTCCATTATTTTTGTTATTGTTTTTCCTGTTAATGCTTTTACATCAGGAACTCCGTATGTGTCTCTTAATATTAATCCTATTTGAGCAGAACT
>WIAN01000162.1 GCA_015519985.1 Candidatus Woesearchaeota archaeon
AAATAAAAGTAGAAGAAAAAACAATTGAAGAAGCAGAACTATTATTGTTAAACAAGTCTATAAAAGAAATATATGAAGATAAAAAAATATCATTATTAACTTATGATACTATAAATTTAACAAGCTTTTATGATGTTATTAAACCTCAAGGTAATTTTTCTGGTGGTAATGTTTCTGTTTGTGTTTTGGATACTGGTTTTAATGTTTCTTTTTTTAATTTTTCTTTTGTTGTTTTTAATGTTGTTGATAATTCTTCTAGTGTTGTTGATGTTTTAGATCATGGTACTAAAGTTTTGTTTCCTTTTTCTGTTGTTGTTCCTGATGCTTTTTTTTATTTGGTTAAGGTTTTTGATAGTAATAATGAGAGTTTTGAAAGTTATGTTTTGAAAGGTTTGGATTATTGTGAAAGTAAAAATGTTGATATTATCAGTTTAAGTATTGGAAGTGGAAATTATAATAGTACTTGTGATGATAATATTTTAGCTCAAAAAGTTAATGAATTGTCAAGGAAAAATATTACTGTAATAGCAGCAGCAGGAAATAATGGAGATAATTATATTAAAAGTCCTGCATGTGCTTCAAATGTAACAGCAGTAATAAGTGTAGATAAAAATTTAAATTACTCTTTATTTAACTCTTACCTTGATAATTTTACTTTAATAGCTTCAGTTGGAGAAAATGTACTTACTAAAAATAATGTTTTGGAAGATGTTTATTCTTCAGGTACTAGTATGGCTGTTCCTTTTGTTTCTTCACTAGCAGTTTTATTGAAAGAAAAAAATAAAAGTTTAACACCTTTACAAATAAGAAAAAAAATATTAAACACAGGAAAAATAAAAGTTTTTAACAACAAAACATATAGTGTAATAGATGCTTATAATGCTTTGAATGATATTATAACTAATAATTTAACAATACAAACAAATAAAATTAACAATAACCAGACAAACAATAATGAAAACCAATCTGTAAATTTTTTGACAGATATAACTTCTTGTCAAACAATAACAACTTCAGGAACTTACAATCTTTTAAATGATGTTTCTTCAACAAGTACTTGTTTTGACATACAAGTTAGTGATGTAATTTTAAACTGTCAAGGATATAAAATAAATTTTTCTTCAGCAAATGCTATAAATATAAATCAAAATTTGAATAATATAACAATAAAAAATTGTGTTATAAACGAAACTTCTTCTGCATCTTCTGAAGCAATAAGATTGTCAGGAGGTTATTCAGGAATCACAATACAAAACATAACTATTTTTAATGTTAATATAACCTCTCCTAACGGAGATTCTTCAGGAGTATGGATGGATGGTTCAGACAATGTTACTTTAAACTTTGTTAATATAAATCTTTCAAATAGCGGAAGTGCTTCTTCAGGTGTATATGCAGGAACAGACAATGGTGAGTTAGGAGAATACTACATTTTTGACTCTTATATTTATTCTGCTGGAGGAGATGACATAGATGTATATAATAATTATGGAGGAGTTAAATTTTATATTGTGAATTCTACTTATTCTACTTCTTTTATATCTGCTGATTCAAATGTTTATCCTGGACAAATATTTAACGGTTATTATGTTGATGTTAATGTAAAAGACGTTTTTAATAATCCTGTAGATAATGTTAATGTTACTTTTAATGACAACAATAATTATAATGATAATCCTTCAAGCTCAAATACTTTTTTTACTGACAACACTGGTTGGGTTAAAGATATTATAATTTATGAATATAAACAAGATTATAATGGAAAATATTATTATAATAATTATACTTTTAATGTTTCAAAATCTAACGTTAAAAATTCTTCTGAAGAAAACATTACTGATAATAAAATTTTGTATTACACTTTAAACGGAGTTTCAGCTTGCAGTTCAATTTCTTCTTCAGGAAGTTATGTTTTATTAAACAATGTTTCTTCTTCGGGAACTTGTTTTTCTATTCAAACTTCAAATGTAAGTTTAGATTGTAATAATTATAAAATAAGTTATTCTAATTCGTATAATTATTCCTATGGTATTTATATAGGTTTAAATGTTAATAATACCAACATAACAAACTGTGTTTTGAATAAAACTAATAGCTCTACACAATATGGTTATGCTA
>WIAN01000163.1 GCA_015519985.1 Candidatus Woesearchaeota archaeon
ATATTATTATAATTGTTAATGACATTTTAAAATTTTATAAGTATAAAAATTTGGTTAGGTATTCTTCTGTTGTTTTAGCAATTTTGTTTTTGTTAATTTTCTTTTTCAGCCCTTCTTTTGCTGTTGGTGTTGATGGAAGTAAAAGTTTTGTTTTTAAAGGTTTTTATGGTCAAGCTAAAGCTGTTGCTAAAAGTGATTTGCCTTTAATTGATGATACTTGGATTTCTGTTTTTGATGATATTAAAACTAAAACTTCTAATGATAGTATTATTACTTCTTGGTGGGATTTTGGTCATCATTTTATTTACTTCACTAATAGAAGTGTTACTTTTGACGGTACTACCCAAGACAGTGAAGTTGCTCATTGGGTTGGTAGATTGTTTTTGACTAATAATGAAAATGAAAGTTTAGGTATTTTAAGAATGATTGATTGTTCTGGAAGTAGAGGTTTTTATAATATTAGAGATAATGTTACTCATGATGATTTTAAAACTTTATATTTATTGAAAAAATTAGTTTTGATAAATAATAAGGATGATGCTAAAAAATATTTAGAAAGTTTAGGTTATAATAATAACGAGGTTAATTTAATTTTAAATCAAACTCATTGTGATGCTCCTGAAAGTGTTGTTATTGCTTCTGCTGATATGATTGGTAAAGCTGCTGTTTGGGCTCATTTTGGAGCTTGGAGTTTTGAAAAAGCAGATGTTTATAATAAAGTTGTAAGGAAGAACATGAATCAAAATGATGCTTTAAAATATATTGTTAAAAGGTTAAATGTTTCTCAAGTTGATGCTTATGAAATTTATAGAAAAATAAAATCTTTTAATAACGATCAAGCTAATGCTTGGATTAGTCCTTGGCCTTCTTATTATGGAAGTGTAAATTGTAAAAAAGAAAATTTTACTTTAGATTGTACTACTAGAATGCAAAATAACATAGTTCCTTTAAAAGTTGATTTAGAAAATAAAACTGCTTATTTTGAAAGTAATGGAAGAGCTTTTGTTCCTTTAATGTATTTGACAAAAGAAGGTTATAAATATTCTAATAAAGATAAAAATCCTTTCAATATTGCTGTTGCTTTGATTAATGATTCTGAAAATTATAAAGTTGTACTTTCAGATCCTTTATTGTATGATAGTATGTTTACAAAATTATACTATTTTGATGGTGAAGGTTTAAAATGTTTTAACCTTTTAAGTTCTCATCCTTGGCCTAAAGGAGGGAAAATTAATACTTACACTTCAAATTGGACTTGTAAGGATAAAAATGTTAGTAAGTATTATTTAGAATAAACTATTTGAAACTACTTTACAGTGAAAAAATTAGAAAAGTTTATAAACTTTTTCTACATACTATTTTTTACAATGGCATTTGAAAATTATAAAAACCCTCTTTTATCTGAAAGATATGAAACTATAGGAGATATGTTAGGAGATTTTAAAAACAATCCTAAAGTAGTTTTAAAAATTGGTCCAACCGGTTTTTATGAACCTGATTTTGGAAGTAAAGAATTGAATGAAGAATATAATACACTTTTAGCAAAAAATAGGGCTAAAAGGCTAGTATCTGGAAAAGAGGGAGATAAAGAAGTAGAAGAATATTATAAGCAATTTTATAGAAGTATGGGTTTGAAATATGTTCCTGATGAAGATTCGCCTTATAGAGATATTCCTATGTTTAGAATTATAAGAATAGAAGACGGGGATGGAACTGTTGTTTTTGTAAGTGATGGAAGAGTTTTATATTCTTCTTTTGAAGTTGCTCAAAAAGGACCTGATTCAATGGTTTTTAGACATCCAGAATTAAAAGAAAAATTTTACAAATCAGAATTAGATGATATTCTTCCAAATCCTTATGGTGTAAGTCCTATTTTATTGTTAAGAAGTGAAGGAGGATTTTATATTCCTTTTGGAGAAAGAGGCGGCAGTGTAGAGTTAAACAGAGGAGCTTTAGGAGTTATTGGTGGAGGTATGGGGACTCAAGGCGCACCCACGATAGAAAGCCTAATAGTTAAAGAGTTAAAAGAAGAAAGTCCCGTTGGGGTTTTTAATTTATCTGATTTAAATTTTTTAGGTACTGTTTATGCAGGTAGAAATCCTAATACTTTACATTTAGAAACAGCAACCCTTGTAGAAAGCAGCTTGAATCGTGACTGGAGAGACTATGTTTCTAAAAAAGTAAAGGAAGGAAGTATATACTTGTTAAATGCTCCTACTAAAACTGTTGAAGGAAAAGTAGAGCATAAAAATA
>WIAN01000164.1 GCA_015519985.1 Candidatus Woesearchaeota archaeon
GAAGAAAGTCCCGTTGGGGTTTTTAATTTATCTGATTTAAATTTTTTAGGTACTGTTTATGCAGGTAGAAATCCTAATACTTTACATTTAGAAACAGCAACCCTTGTAGAAAGCAGCTTGAATCGTGACTGGAGAGACTATGTTTCTAAAAAAGTAAAGGAAGGAAGTATATACTTGTTAAATGCTCCTACTAAAACTGTTGAAGGAAAAGTAGAGCATAAAAATATTTGGCTTGTAAGAGTACATCCCGATAATATAAGTGATTTAGAAACTATTGCTAATGGAAAAGTTCCTAATGTTGGAAGTTTTGACTGGGCTGAACCTCATTCAGTAGCATACATGTTAGGAGTAGATTATGCATTAAAAAATTATTTCTAAATTTTTTTTCAAAACTTTTATATAATATTTTATTCTCTTTTGTTTTATGGTTGATGTTAATGATGTTTATGTTGTTGTTCCTGCTTATAATGAAGAAAAAAATATTGGTAAAGTTTTATCTTTAATTGAAAGTGAAGGTTTTAAAAATATTGTTGTTGTTGATGACGGTAGCAGTGATAATACTGTTAAAATTGTTGAAAAACATAATGTTGTTTTGTTAAAACACATTATTAATCTTGGTAAAGGTTGTGCTTTAAAAACAGGAACTTTATTTTCTTTAAAAGAAAATGCTAAAATTATTGTTTTTATTGATTCTGATTTACAACATAATCCTAAAGATATTAAAAGGTTTTTAGAAAAGATTGATGATTATGATATTGTTTTTGCTTATAGAGAGTTTAATAAAAATATGCCTTTTATTTTTAGAGCTGGAAATTTTTTTATAGATTTTGTTTTTAGAATTTTATTTGGTAAAACTATTAGAGATACTCAGAATGGTTTTAAAGTTTTTAAAGCAAATGTTTATGATAAGATTAAATGGAATAGTTGTAATTATAGTGTTGAAACTGAAATTGCTGTTAATACTGCTAAAAATAATTTGAAATATTCACAAGTAAAAATTGACACTGTATATTTAGACAGATATAAAGGTACTGGAGTTTTTGATGGTATTAAAATTGTTAAAGATATTTTTTGGTTTAAGATTAAAAGGTGATTTTTTATGGGTTTTTTAAATTTTATAATAATAATTTTTGGTTTTGTTTTGTTTTTTTATTTTTATTTTGGTTTAAAAAAAGGAGAATTTACTATTAACGAATTTTTGTTTTGGAGTTTTTTTTCTATACTAATAATATTTTTTGGTATTAAACCTAGTTTGTTAAAATTTATAACTGACTTCTTCCAATTTTATAGAATTTTAGATTTTGTTACTGTTGTAGGTTTTATGTTTTTTACAATAGCAATTTTGTATTTGTACAAACATAATAAAAATTTAGAAAAAAAATTGAATAGTTTAGTTGTAAAATTAGCTATTGAAAATAAAAAAGATAGAAGGAATAAAAAATGAAAATTTTGTTCGTTTTAGAATATTATTATCCTCATATTGGAGGAGTAGAAACTTTATTTAAAACTTTAGCAGAAGGTTTAGTTGAAAAAGGACATGAAGTTACAGTATTCACTACAAGATTAAAAGGTTATAAAGAAAAAGAAGTTGTTAATGGAGTTAAAATAATTAGAAAAAAAATACCTTTTAATAGTAGAATGTTATTTTCTTTCTATACTATTTTTGATGTTTTAAAGTTAAGTAAAAATTTTGATATTATACATACAACAACCTATAATGCTTCTCTACCAGCATATATAGCTGGAAAAATAAGAAAAAAACCTGTAATAATAACTTTTCATGAAATACTTGGAAAGTTATGGTTTAATCTTCCTAGAATGAATTATTTTAAAGCTTTACTATTATATTATACAGAACAATTAGTTATGAAAAGAAATTTTAATAAGATAATAACTGTAAGTAATTATACAAAAAATTCTTTAAGAATATACGGAGTTAAAGATGAAAAGTTAAAAAGAATATACAATTTTACAGATGAAACTTTTTTTAATCCTGAAAAAGAAGAGTATAAAAAAGAAGCAAAGGAAATAAGAAAAAAATTAGGAGGAGAAAAAATATTATTAGCATATGGAAGGCCTGGAGTTACAAAAGGATTCGAATATTTAATAGAAGGATACAAAAATGTAAAAGGAGTTAAGTTAGTTTTAATGTTAAGCAAAAGTCCAAAAGAAGGATATGAACATATAATAAAATTAATAAAAAAAAACGGTTTAGAAAAAAAAATAGTATTGTTAGGAACTGTTGAAAGAAAAAAACTACCTTCATACTTGTTAGCAGCAGATTATATAATCATACCCTCACTAACAGAAGGATTTGGATTTACAACAGTAGAAGCATGCATGATGGGAAAACCAATAATAGCAACAAATGTATGCAGCATACCAGAAGTAGCTTTTGGAAAAGTAATATTTATAGAACCCTCAAATCCTACAGAGATAAAAAAAGGAATAGAAAAAGCGTTAAAAGGAGAATTTGAAATAATAAACAAAAAAACATTTTCAAAACAAAAATTTATAGAAAATTATGAAGAAGAATACAAAAAATTGTTAAGGTTATAAGTTTTTATTCTTCTTTTTTTACTTCTTGTATTATTTGGTTTGCGGTTTTTCCATCTATATTGTGTTGTGTGATTAGTAAATGTATTATTTTTCCTATTGGAGTGTTTTTTTCTAACTCTTTTTTTATTATACTTTTTATTTTTGTTTTTGTTTTTTCATCTAACTTTTTTGTTTTGTATTGTTCTGTTGTTTTTTTATCTATACTGTTGTTTTTTATTTTTTCATATTCTTTTGTTAAAAATTCTACTATTTTATTTTCATCAATATCATTTTCTATTATTGTTTTTACTATTTTTTTTGTGTTTATTTTTTCTTTTAATTTTTTTTCAACTTCCTTTTTATATTGGAATATTATTTTTGCTATTAATTTTTCTTTTCCAACATAATTTTTTATTATACTGTCATATTCTTTTTTTTCATAAGAATTCATTATTATTTTTATAAATTCTTCATTTAATCCTAATTTTTTATATTTTTGTTTTGTTTCTTCTTCTGTAAGTGGTTTTTCTATTTTGTTGTTTTTAAGGTATTCTTTTAAATTTATTATTTCTAAATCTGTTTCTGGGTACATTCTGTTTTCTCCTGGCATTTCTCTTAAATATGATGTTGTATTGTCTTCATTTGCTTTTCTTACTTCTGAAGGTATTTTTTCTTCTAATGTTTTTATTCTTTCTATTGCTTTTTTTATTGCTTTTTTTGCTGTTTTTTCTTCTTCTACTATTATTATAAAGTTGTCTTGTTTTTTTACTTCTAATTTTTTTTCTATTTTATTTTTTTCTTCTAATGTTATTCCATAATTTGGAAGTTCATCTTTATGGAATAATCCTTTTACTCCTGTATGTATTTTTACATATTCTGCTATTTCTTTTCCTAATGTTTTGTTAGGATTGATTTTTAATCCTAAAAGTCCATTATAATTTTTTATTTTTACTCCTAATATTTTTTTATTTTCTTCTATTGCTTTTTTTATTATTTTAGAATTTGAATTTTTTAAAATGTTGTTTAATTCTATTATTTTTTCTTCTTTTGTTTTTATTCTGTTTTTTTTAATGTATTCTTGTATTAACAACAAATTTTTTTGTCTTATTATTTCGTTTTCTGCTAATTCTTCTATTTCTTTTATGTTTTGAGCTCCTTTTATTTCTACTCTTGCTCCTTCTTTTATGCTTATATTTACGTCTTGTCTTATTGTTCCTATTCCTCTTTTTACTTCTAACAATCTTAATGTTCTTCCTATTTTTAATGCTCCTTCTTTTAATTCTTTTGGAGTTTTAAAACATGGTGTTGTTGCTATTTCTATTAGAGGAACTCCTAATCTTGACAAATTGTATTTTGTTACTATTCTTCCTTTTTCATCTTTTATTTCTTCTATTTTTTTTGCACTGTCTTCTTCTAATGTTATTGTATCTAAGGTTATTGTTTTTTTTTCGTTTTTTATTTTGTAGTGTAATGTTCCATTTTTTGCTATTAGCATTGTTCTTTGAAATCCTGATGTGTTGCTTCCATCTACTACTATTTTTCTCATTGGTATTATGTAATCTACTGTTTTTGCGTTTGTTAATTGTATGAATTGTAGTGTTGTGTTTAATGCTTTTTTATTTACATTTTGTGGTGGTTCTTCGTCTATTTCTATTAATGAATCTGAATTTTTGTAAATGTAATATTCTATTATTTTGTTTTTTTTTATTTCGTCTTCTGCTGCTTTGTCTGTCTTGTTTATTTCTGACTTTGTTATGTGCATTCTTCTTACTGCTATTAAATCTGGTTTTTTTTCTTTTTCATCTACTATTATTGTTTTTTTATTACTAAACAATTTTTTCCCTTCTAATTGTTGATGTATTTCTATTCCTGATAAGAATTGTAGTTTTTTTATTTCTTCTTCTGTTATTTTTTTTAACAGTTTGTTTTTTAATTCTTCTATTTCCATTTTTAATCATTGATATTTAATAATAAATGATAAGATTGTTTTATGATTTATTTTTTTTCTATTTCTCTGTTTTCACAATATTCTCCTTTCAAATTTTTTGTCATTAATTTTTTTGCTTCTTCATAATTATAATTTGACAACAACCATGCTAATTTTATATATGCTGCTTCTGTTGTTATGTCTGTATTGTCTCCTAAAACGTATTTTTTTATTTTTCTTCCTGCACTGTATACTTTTAAATTTGTTATTCCTTTTATTGTTTGTTTTGTCATGAATATTATTTTGTTTTTTGAAAGTTTTTTTATTTCTTCATATATTTTTTTGTTTTCTTCATCTTCTTCTATTGGTAGATGTCCAAAACCTGTTCCTTCTATTATTATTCCATCATAGTTTTTGTACATTTTTATTTCTTCAGAGAACATGTTTGGTTTGCTTTTTATTATTCCTATTTTTATATTTTCTTTAAAAGGCTTATAAGTAATATTTTCAGATTTTTCTTCATATTTTTTTTGTTTTTCTTTCATTGTTTCTTCTTCATTTTCTTCGCAATTGTAATAGTTTTCATTTACTTCTATTTTTTTTTCATAAAAGTTTATTGTTGCTGCTATCGGTTTGTTTATGCTTTCAAAAGCGTCTCTTCTACTGCTATGATTTTTTCTTGCTTTTATTCCTTCTATTAGTATTGTGTCTTCTTCTAATATGTTTTTATGCATTAATATGTAAATGTTATTTTTTAATTTTGTTTTTTCAAATTCTTTTATTATATATGCAGAATTTAACAAGTTTATTTTTGCATCACTGCTTGGTCTGTCTGAACTTCTTTGTGATCCTGTCAGTATTACTGGTTTGTTTATTTTGTTAAACATAAATTTTAGTGCTGCTGCTGTATAATGCATTGTGTCTGTTCCGTGGGTTATTATTACTCCTTTTACTTTTTTATCTTGTAATGCTTTTTTTAATTCTTCTGCTAATTTGTTTATATGTTTGAATCTTAAATTTTCTGATAGTAAGTTTTCTACTATTATTGTTTCTACTTTCATTATTTTTTGTAATTCTGGATAGGTTTGTAATAATTCTTCTGTACTTATTTTTGGATGTACTGCTCCTGTTTCATAATCTATTTTTGAAGCTATTGTTCCTCCTGTATGTAATAATATTATTTTTTCTTCTGTTTTTTCTTTTTTTTCTGTTGTTTTTTTACTTTCTTTATTATCTTTTTCTGTTTCTATCGTTTTTTCTATTGTTTCTCTTTTTTCTTCTCTTGTTTTTTTTTCTTCTATTATTTTTATTTCTTTTATATTTTCAAAATTTATTCCCACATTGTATCCTGAGGATAATTTTAATTGTAAGAATTCTTTTGAAGGCAATATTGTTCCTTTTAACTCTAAACTTTTTGTTTTTACTAATGCTTTTTTGTAAATATTATTTTGAATTAAATCAATTTGTTTTTGTTTTTTTTCTTCCATTTTTTATCATTATTCTTTAATTTTTTTAATAACAATAATTTTTTTATTTTCCTGAACTTCCGAAGCCTCCTGTTCCTCTTTCTGTTTCATTTAATTCTTCTTCGTTTTTTACTTCTTCTATTTTTACATTTAGTAGTTTTAAAAATATTCCTTGTGCTATTGCTTTTTTTTGAGGATAGATAATAAAGTTTTCTTCATAATTTTCAAATTTTTCAAAATAGTTTGCTTTCAAATATTCTTCTTCTTTGTCTGAAAAGATTATTAGTTTTTCACTCACATTATTTATTATTATTTTTATTTCTCCTCTATAACTTGAATCTATTACTCCTGCTCTTGCTGCTATTCCTCTAATTCCTGTACTGCTTCTTTCTTTTATTATTAATACATATTCTTTTGGAAATTCTGTTTTTAATTTTGTGTTTAATAATGTTATTTCTCCAGGATATAAGAATATTGGGTCTTTTTCATATACTATGTAAAAATCATATCCTGCATCGTCTTCTCTTTTTTCAGGTATTTTTGCTTTTTCGTTTGTTTTTAAAAATTTTACAGTTATTTCTTCCATATTGTTTAATAAGAATTGTGTTTTTTTAAAGTTTTTGGAAAAAGAAAAAAAATAAATGTTTTTAAAA
>WIAN01000165.1 GCA_015519985.1 Candidatus Woesearchaeota archaeon
GGTTTTATTATTCTTCCAGAATCATTATCTCCTATTTGTATTATGTTTTTATTTTTTTTTGTTATATCATCTATGAATATTAATGATTTTAATAATTTTTCTCCTATATTAAAATGTTTTTTTATACTAAATTTTTTTTGAAATAATAGTTTTCCATCATATTTTTTTAGTATAAAGTAAGATAACAATATCATTTGTGTTGATAGAATATGATATGCTGTTGAACCTTCAAAGTTTGTTCCTTCTTCATAAAATTGTTTTTCATATTCTTTTTTTATTTCTTTTATTGAAAAGTAAAACCATTTTTCTATTTCTTTTTCTTTACTATTTATTCTCTTATCTTTTTTAATGTTTTTTGTTGTTTGTTTATCATTTGTCTTATTATTTTTTTCTAAAAATAATGATATGTATAATAAACCTGTTATGTCTGCTAGATAATGGTTTGAAGTTAATTCTTTATTGTATTCTAAGTTTTCAATTATAAACTTTCCATGTTCGTAAATAAAGTCTAAAAATGTTTTTTCAAAATATTCGTCTTTTATTTTTAATTTTTTTTCTAATAATTTTAAAATATTAAAATAATAAATTAGGTTTATTGCTCTTATTCCCACTTCCATTGCACAAGTCCAATTTACTGAATAATATAGTGGATTTTGTATTATAAAATCTATTATTTGATTTTTTGTTTCTTTTATTATTTTTTTTTGTTCTTCTTTATTGTCGAATAAAAAAGAATAATATATTAATTGTAAAATATGGTACATTCTGCTTAATTCCCAAGGTATTTTTATATCTGAATTATTGTTTTCTATTCTTATAAGTTTATACCATTTGTTATTCCATTCAAAATTGGTATTTAAATCTTTATTCCAAGAAATAAATTTGTAATCTTTATTGTTTTTTTTTATTTGTAAAAACAATTTTTTATTTTTTTTGTTTAATTTTTCATAAAATTTTTTTTCTTCAATATTATTTTTAAATTTTTTAGATTCAATCCATCCTAATCCTAAAATATTAAATTTGTGAGAGAGATAATTTTCTTTTAAAATTTTATAAATTTTCTTTTGTTCGTCTATTTTTTTATAATATTTTTTTTTAATAAGTTTAAAATCTGCAAAACTTTTATCTGCATATTTTTCGTCTATAAAAAAATTGTATTCTTTAAGTTTATTATTTTCTTTGTTGTTGTTTTTTTCATAATAATATTTTTTTGTATTGTAATACGCTTTTATATAATCTAAACTGTATTTTGATAATAAAAATTTTATTATTCTTTTTAATCCTGCATTTTTTATTATTTTATAATATTGTTTTATTTCCATTTTTTTATTTTACATATTTTTTTAATCATTCAACAGAATATTTATTTTTTTTATTTATTCAAACTTACATCTGCTCATCTAATTCTAATGTTAATTTTGTTGTTTCAAATATTTCTTCTAGTGGTATTGGTTGTTTTCCTTTTTTTAATGATTCATATAATTGTTCTAATTCTTCTTTATGTCCTTTTTTTAATCCTTCTTCTATTGTTTTTATTTTTTCATTATATATTTTTAATTTTTTAAAATCTTCTAATATTATGCTTTTGTTGTCGAAATGTATTTCTATCCTTTCTTTTTCTAAAATTTTTGCTCCTGTTGCAAAGTATTGTATGTTTGCTATGTCTCCTGATTCGTATTGTATTGTTATATTAAAATTTTCTTTTTTTGTATAATACTCGTTTTTTGTATCTAAATATGTTATTGTTGCTTCTTTTATTTTTGAATTTGAAAAAAATCTTGCTAAGTCTATCATATGGCATGCTTCTCCTATTAGTCTTCCTCCTTGTTTATGCATCCAATGATCTTTTATTCTTCCTGCGTTAACTCTATAGTTTAATATGAAAGGATTTATTTTTTCTTTTAGTTCTTCTTTTATTCTTTTTGAATATGGACTGAATCTTCTATTAAATCCAACTAGTAATACTGGTTTATTATTGATTTTATTGTTTGTACTTTCATCTTCTATTTTTTCTTTTATTTTGTAAAAGTTTTCTATTTCTTCTAATTCTTTTTTATTTATTGTTAATGGCTTTTCTACAAAAACATTCTTATTGTTTTTTAATGCTTTTAATACTAATTCTCCATGATTTTTATGTTGTGTTGTTATAAATACTAAATCTATATTTTTATCTTCTATTATTTTATCATAATTTGTAGTTATGTATTTTACTTTATATTTTTCTCCATAATATTTTAGATCTACATCCCCTTTTGAACTTGCTATTGCATATATTGAATATTTGTCTTTTAATTCTTCTAATATTGGAAGA
>WIAN01000017.1 GCA_015519985.1 Candidatus Woesearchaeota archaeon
ATACAATTATAATAGATCAGGAGAAAATATTTTAGAAATAAAAAATATAAGTTATATCAGTACAAATTATAATTATTCATTCGACAACATAAGTAATTATTCAAAAAATATATATACAGAAGAAAGAATAATAAATTATAACAATACATTATACATAATAAAATTTTTAATATGGAATTAGTTTTAATACAGAGCAATTTTAATATGGAATTAAAATGGTAAAAAAAATAAAAAACAACAATCAAAAAAATAATACTATTATTAAAAATAATATTAAAAATAAAAAAGCAATATTTTATTCTATAGATGCAATGATAGCAGTATTCATATTTGTAAGTGCAATATTAATATTATACAATTTAGACTTTAACAATTATGAAAATAACTATACAACATACACTGCAAATGATCTTTTAAATTCAATATCGAGCATAAAAGTAAAAGATTCAAACAACCAATACATAAAAGAATTAATAGCAAACAATACAATAGAAGAAAAACAATACAATAAAAACATATTAGAATTAATAGGAGAATTTTGGAGTGAAGGAAAAACAGACATAGCAAAAAAAATATTTGAAAACATAACAAGCACAATACTGACTAATGATTCAAATTATGAAATATCATTATATATAAACGGAGAAAAAATTTTTTCTAAAGGGAAAAGTAAAAATTTAACAGAAAGCAGAGCATCAAGATTGTTGTCAGGAATAAATAAAAGCCAACCAGTAAGAGGATACAGTTCAAGATTGTATTTTTCAAACAGCAACAACAGAACAACTTCATCATATATTTTTTTCGGAGGATTCATAGGACAAGGAAACTTAACATTTTATTCAGAAAATTTGCCTTCAGATGTAACCCAAGACATATTAGAATTGTACATGGAAGCATCAATGATAAACAATTTTAGCATATACATAAACAACAATTATTGTAATTCTTTTAGCCCAAAAAAACAAAACATGACAGCAGAAAAATTTGACTTGTACAGTTGTAAAAGTTTTATAACTCCAGGAAAAAATTCTTTCAAAATACTATTCAACAAAAATTTTAATGAAAGCTTCATAGGGGGAGGATTCATAAAAATAAAATTTATAACAAACAATTATCCTCCATTCGAATACGGAAAAAAAACATACAATTTTCCAAAAGTAGAAGGAATACCTAACATTTTTGACTCTTTTTACATACCAGGAACATTGAATAAAATGAACATAACATTAAAATACAAAGTAAATAAAACAAGCGGAAATACAACATTCTTTTTAACATTAGGAAACATAACAGTATATAATGAAACAAACATAACAGACGAAAATATTGTATTAGACGACACTTTTCTAAGTTCAAAAATAAACTATTCAGAATTTAGCAAAAAAAACATACCTTTAAGATTTGGACTAGAAGGAGCAAATTATACATCAGTAGTAGAAGAATATGAAGAATCAGACACAATATTAGTAACAGATGTTTCAGGAAGTATGGGTTGGTGCGGAGAATATGCAGTTCCTTACGTATGCAACTATTATTGTTGGACAGGCTGGTGGTGGGGCTACTGGACTAGTTGTAATGTTCCTGACGTACAAACATGCGAAAATGGAGGAGATGTATGTAACAGAGGAGATTGTGCTTATGGAACAAGTAATCACTATTTAGATTGTAACAGGACAAGATTAGAAATAGCAAAAGAAGCAGACAATCTTTCAGTAAGCATAATATTATCAAAAGATGTAACAAGAGTAGGAACAGTAAGTTATTATAGTCAAGTAGACAGCGTACAATCATTAACAAACAATTCACAAACATTATACAATGAAATAAACTCTTACACTGCAGGAGGAGGAACATGTATATGTTGTGGAATATACAGAGCATACGATTTGTATGATTCTTTAAGTAACAATAGAAACAAATTTATGATAGTATTGTCAGATGGAGATGCAAATTATGAATGTTCAGGACCAGGAGACTACTATGGAAGTTCAGCAAGCACTGCTGATGCAGCAGCAAGCACAATAGCAGCAGGACAATACGCTTGTAATAATAATGTGAGCGTATTCACAATAGGATTTGGAAGCGACATTTCAGCAGAAGGAGTAAATACTTTAAAACAAAC
>WIAN01000166.1 GCA_015519985.1 Candidatus Woesearchaeota archaeon
AGTTTATAGTGTTAATAATATAAATGAACAAAAACAAGAATTAGAATTAAAATATTCAATAGAAAGTTTAAACTTGTTAAAATTGTTTTCTACATTTCCAGAAGTAGAATGTTCAATAGGAGATGAAATAAAAGAAAACTGTATAGATTTGTATAAAGCAAAAATATTCTCTGAAAAAACAAAAACTCTAGAAGGAAAAAAATTGTATTTTCCAATATTAGGATATAGTAATATAACATTATATTATTTAGATGAAAATATGAAGGAAAAAAATATAACGCTGTATGATTTTGAAAAGAAAAATTATAATACAAAAATATCTTATCAAATGCCGTTATTAGCTTATAATAATACTTATACTTTTGGTTATGTTGAGGTGTATATTTATAGATAAAAAAAATAAAAAAGGACAAAGTGAAGGAATAGGATTAGCAATAATAATAATTTTTTTAATAATGATAAGTGTGTTTTTTTTGTTTAACAATAAAGGAGAAAAAGTAGATTTGCAAAAACAAATCTCAGACAATTTGAATGACAACTTTTTATATGCTTTTTTAAATTCAAAAATAAAATTAGATGAGAATTGTAATGAAAAAAGAATTTCAGAATTAATAAGTTATTATTATCTTGGAAGAGTAAGACAAAAATGTAATGGAAATTATATTACAAATTCAAAAGAAGAATATAAAAATTTATTAGATGAAAAAATAAACAAAATTTTAGATTTTTCTTTAAACAAATGGAAAAAAAAGTATACTTTAAAAATTTATTCTGGAGAAGATGTTTTGTTTGATAAAGATGATGAATGTATTGGAAGAGAAAGGTATAGTGTTAAAAAAGAAAGTTTTTCTTATTATGATGTAATATTTTATACTTGCAAATAAAAAAGTTTAAAAAGAATAAAAAACAAAATATTAAAAGATGAATAAAAAAGCTCAAGGATTAAGTTTAAACACAATAATAATAGCAATAATAGTAATAATAGTACTAGTAATAATAATACTAATAACAACTTCACAATTAAACAAGTTTAGCAAAGCAACAGTAGGAAATCCTTGTAAAAGTCAAGGAGGATTATGTTATAAAAGCAAAAATGGAAAGTGTCCAGGAGAATATATGAGACAAATTGACGATATTGGTAAAGACGGAAAAGGTTATTGTGAAAATTTCGATCAAATTTGTTGTATTGGAATATAAAAATTGAAGGTGAATTTTTATGAATAAAAATAAAAAAGGACAAGGATTAAGCTTGAATACAATAATAATAGCAATAATAGTAATAATAGTACTAGTAATAATAATACTAATAACAACAGGACAACTACAAAAATTCACAACAGCAACAAATCAACAATCAGGATGTGCTTTAAATGGAGGTTATTGTGCAGAAAATTGTGAAGGTGGAAATACATTAACAGTTCCTAATGACGAATGTAAAATTGTAGGACAAGTATGTTGTAAATCAAATCAAGGAAGCGAAGATCAAAACAGAGGACCAGGAGGTTACTGAAAAAATATTTTAGGTGAAAAAAATGAATAAAAAAGGACAAGGATTAAGCTTGAATACAATAATAATAGCAATAATAGTAATAATAGTACTAGTAATAATAATACTAATAACAACAGGACAACTACAAAAATTCACAACAGCAACAGAAAAACAAGCACCAAGCGATTGCGTTAATTCAGGAGGATTTTGTACTTCAACTGAAAGTTGCGAGTCGTATGGCGGTTCAAGTCTTTCAGGAGTTAATTGTGGAGAAGGAAGAGTTTGTTGTGTAAGGAATGTATAAAAAACTTTTTAAAACATTTTTTACTTCTAATTTTTTATGCCATCAGATTTGTATGATTTAGAATTAGAAAAAGCAGTTGAAAAAATAAAAAAGCACAAAGCAAAATTAGTTTGCATACAATTACCAGACGGATTAAAAATGTATGCTGATGAGATACAAGAATATTTAGAAAAAAATACAAAAGCAAAAATAGTAATCTGGGGAGGTTCAGCATACGGAGCATGCGATTTACCTTTAGAAGTAAAAAGAATAAATGTAGATTTATTAATACAATGGGGTCATAGTCCTTGGGTTTATTAAAAAAGACAAAATTTAAATAATAAAAATAAAACAAAAAAAATTATGTATTCTATAAACATAGCGAGTTTTATATTAATTTCTTTAATAGTTTATAGTAGTAGTTTTTTAGGTTATTATTTATACAGATTAGCAAAAGACGAAGTTGAAAACAATATTGTTTTATTAAAAACCTTTTTGAAAACAACATTTTTTATAATAAACTTTTTATTCTATTATAATGTTTTTAAACAAAACAATTTTTTTCTTATATTAATAATTTTAAGCATATTGATAATTGTTTTAAAAGCAAAATTAGAATTAAATATGTACTTTTTGTATTTAGCAATAATATATTCTTTAAGCTACTTTTATGATTTAAACTTTTATTATATGAGTATTTTAATATTTATTTATAATTTAACAGCAACATCTTTAGAAAGTACAAAAAAAAGTTTGAAAAAAATATTAATAAAAAAGTTAGGTTTCTTTATAATAACATTAATAGCAGTATTATGGTATTTAATATTATAAAATAACAGAATTATGTTCTTTTATTCTTCATTGGACTCATTAGACAAGTACCTGTGACTTTTATAAATAAACAAAACAAACATTCTTTTACTCCACTCAAAGCTTTGAGTTGAAATAAAAACCGAAAGGAAGGAGGTAAAATAAAATGGAAAAACCTGAAAAAACAATTAAAGCTGGAAGTTTAGTACTAACCATTTGGAACAACAATACAGAAAAAGGAAGTTTTAAAACAATAACAATACAAAGAAATTATAAAGATTCTAAAGGAGAATGGAAACATACTAACAATTTAAGAACAAATGATTTGCCAAAAGCAACATTGTTGTTAAATAAAGCTTACGAGTATATTTCTTTACAAGAATAAAATGAAAATTTTTTGAAAAAAATTGTAGTTTTTTTAAAAATAATATGATAAAATATAAAAAGGTGAAATGTATGACAATTGCTATGGAAAAAAACGTTACTTTAGAAGATTTACCAGGAGTCGGAGCTGCTACTGCTGAAAAATTAATAAGTGCAGGATTTGGAGATGTAATGGGTGTTGCTGTAGCAACAGTAGGAGAAATAGTAGAAGCTGCAGGAATGACAGAAAACGCAGCTAGAAAAGTAATACAAGCAGCAAGAGAAGCATTAGAAATGGGTTTCGAATCAGGAGAAGATGTTTATAAAAGAAGATTAGAAATAGAAAAAATATCCTTTGGAGTAAAAAGTTTAGATGAAATGTTAGCAGGAGGAATAGAAACAGGAGCAATAACAGAAGCATTCGGAGAATTTGGAAGTGGAAAAACACAACTAGCACATTTTTTAGCAGTAAGAACAATACTTCAAGATCCTGAAAGTTATGTAGTGTATATAGATACAGAAAATACATTCAGACCTGAAAGAATAAGACAATTTGCAGAAGGACAAAATTTAGATCCTGATGAAGTATTAAGAAAAATAAAAGTAGCAAGAGCATACAATTCAGACCATCAAATGTTATTAGCAGAAAAAGTAGAAGATTTAATAAAAAAACAAGGATTAAAAGTAAAGTTAGTAATAGTAGATTCTTTAACAAGCCATTTTAGAGCAGAATTTGTAGGAAGAGGAACACTAGCAGAAAGACAACAAAAATTAAACAAACACATGCATACATTATTAAAAATAGCAGACAGTAATAACATTGCAGTATTTGTAACAAATCAAGTAATGGCAAAACCAGACACATTTTTTGGAGATCCAACACAAAGCATAGGAGGACACATAGTAGGACATAGCAGTACATTCAGAATATATTTAAGAAAAGGAAAAAAAAGCAGTAGAGTAGCAAAATTAATAGACAGTCCTTACTTGCCAGAAGGAGAAGCAGCATTCATGGTAGAAACAGACAAAATAAGAGACTTATAAAAAAAACGAGAATAAAAAAAGGAAATAAAAAAAAGTTTAAAATTTTTTTATTTTTTTATCCTCCGCTTATAACAGATAAAATTTTAATATTTTCATTTCCTTCTAAAACTTCTTCTTCTGTAATTATTTCATCATCTTTTAAAACAAC
>WIAN01000167.1 GCA_015519985.1 Candidatus Woesearchaeota archaeon
ACTTCATTGTTTTCTATAAAATATTTTTTTTCATTATAATATTCTTCTATTAGAGAATAAATTTTTTTAAAATCATTTTCATCAATATCTTTAAAAGTAATTTTTTTGAAATTATCTTTAAATAAATGTTTTAAAATTTTTTCAGAATATTTTCCTCCTAAACCAATAGAAGCAATTAAAGAAACTAAATATTTATCATTATTATCTTCAAAAAAACTTTTTAAATTTTCAAAAGACAAAATAAAATTTTTATTTTTAGGAGGTTCATAAATTTTTCCAGGTTTTAAAATTCTGTCTTTAAAAGATTCTTGTTTATGAATAACAATAATCTTATCATTTTTATTCAACAAAATAATATTACCATTAGAAAACAATTCTAAAATCAAAGAATAATTTTGATTTTTTCCTTCTAAAAAAAATTTGATAATCCTATCATTATTTATCTGTTCAACTTTTAAAATTCTAGCATTATTCAAATGACTTCTTAACCTTTTAGCCAAACCCAAAGGAGTTTTAGGCATAACAACCTTATCATTTTTAAAAATAATAGTAGAAGGAAGTTTTAAATAAAAAAATCTGAAAGGAAAATTTTTAGAATAAAAATCAAAAATTAAATTATAATTTTCAGTCTGATAAACTTTTTGAATCTTACCAGAAGAAACATTATCTAATTCAAAAGACAAATTTTTAATATCAATAGATGTTAATTGCATAAATTTATAGTATTTTTCTCTTTTTTTAAACTTTTTTATTGTTTTCATTAAACCATAGAAACAAAACTTTATAAGTGTTTTTTATTTTATTTTCTTTATGGTTCGTTATGTTAGGGATATTATGAGTTCTGATGTTATTAGTTTATCTCCTAAAAGCAAGGTTATTGATGCTGCTAAAAAGATGGCTTCTAAGAATATTAGTAGTGTTATTGTTACTGTTAGAAAAAAGCCTATTGGTATTATTACTGAAAGGGATATGATTAAAAGAGTTTTAACTCCTAAAAAAGATCCTGAACTTTTGACTTTAGAGGAAATTATGACTAAAGATCCTGTTTGTTTGCAACCTGACAGTACTGTTGTTCAAGCTGCTAAGCTTATGAAAAAAAATGGTTTTAGAAGGTTTCCTGTTGTTGAAAAAGATATTCTTGTAGGTATTATTACTGAAACTGATATTTTAGACGGTTTGGTTGATACTATTAAACATTTGAATTGGAAGTTAGTCAATACTAGAATGGCTATGGAAGAATTTATGAAACAAATAGAACAATTGTTAGGATAAGTTTTTCTATGTTTTTTTATTGATTAGTTTTCATACAATATTATATTTTTGTGTTTGTTTTCTATTGTTTCTAATAATATTATTTTGAATATTTCTGATTGTAAGTTTTCTTCTATTTTTGTTTTTGAATATTTTCTTTTTTTTAATCTTTCTTTTAACTTTTTTAGTTTTGTTGTTGTTATTATTGTTAAATATTCTTTTTTTGGTTTTGCATAATGAGAAAGATGTCCTTCTAATATTATTATTTTTTGTTTAATTTTTTTATCTTGTGTTTTATTACTTTGTTTATTATTATCTTTTGTTTGTTTTTTTGTTTTATTTTCTTTTGTTGTTTTTGTTGTTTGTTTTTTTTCTGTTGTTTTGTTTTCTTTCTTTACTGTTTTTTCTTCTTCTTTTATTATTTTTTTTAATAATGAATCTATTTTTTTCTCATCTATTATTTTTGATTTTCTTTTTTCATCATATCCTTCTATTAAATTTTGTTTTTCTGCTTCTTTTTTTACATTGTATATTTTTACTTCATAATTTTTTAATGTTGTTTTTATTTTTTTTGCTAGTGTTGTTTTTCCTGTTCCTGGCGTTCCTGTTATTAATATTATTTTTATTTTTTTTTCTTCTATTATTTTTTTTATTTCTTTTAATGTTGTTTTTTTTATTTTTAATCCTAATATTTCTGTTGTTTTTTGTTTTTTATTTTCTGTTTTTTTAGTTTCTTTTGTTGTTTTTGTTGTTCTTTTATTGTTTTTTTTATTTGTGTTTTTCATTTTTATCAAATACTAATTGCATGTGTGGATATGCAAATTCTATTTTGTCTGTTTTTGATACTGCTAATATTATGTCATTTATTATTTTTGTTCTTTTTTGATTTTTATCATGTGCTAATACTAAGTATAATAATGAAACATCTATGCTTGAATCATTTAATGATAACATTACTTTTGGTTTTATTGTATCTGCAGAATAATTTTTTATGTATCTTCTTTTTCTCCTAGCTACTTTTTCTGCTAATAATAATTCTTCTTTTAAATTCTTTTCTAATATTTTTTTGAATACTTTTTTTGCTAGTTCTGTATCGCTTTCGTATGTTATGCTTACTGTTATTCTATCCCATATGAATTTTGTTGGATGTGTAAAGTTTTGTAATGGGTTTATTACAAATGTTTCGTTTGGTATTAATACTTCTATTCCTGTTGGTTGATCGTCTTGTGTTAATTTTCTTAGTCTTGTAAAGTTTAATGTTATATCAAATACATCTCCTCTTATTCCTTTTATTTCTATTCTGTCTCCTATTCTGAATGGTTTTTGAAATATTATCATCATCCAGCCTACAAAGTTCATTATAAAATGTTGCAGTGCTACTGCTATTCCTGCTCCTATTATTCCTATACTTGTTAATACTACTTTCCAATCTTTTATTAGTATGCTTAATACTATGAAGAATGCTAAAAATCCTAAGCCGTAATTCCATAGTGTTATTGTTAAAAATATTTGTTCTTCTGTTGCATTGTTTTTTTCTAATTTTTTTTCTAAACTTTCATTTATTGTTTCTATTATAAATTTGAAAAACATTATTGTTGTTATTATTAACAATAATCTTAGTGTAAAGTCAAATTTTGTTTCTGTTATGAATGGAAAGGTTAATATTATTTCTTTGTATAAGAATAATATTATTATCGAAGCTAATAATATTAGAGAAAATACTAATAGTTTTATTTTTCTGAAATAACTTTTAAAATTGAAATGAGTGTTTAAACTATACTCTAAACTAACATCGTTATTTTTTTCTGTTGTTTTTGGTTTTTGTATTTTTTCTTTTATATTCTTTTTATTTTTTTTAAACAATTTTGGAAACACCTTTTTTTAAAATTGTTTTGTTTTATTTATTGTTATTATTGTACTTTTTTATATTGTATTTTTTTAATTTGTTTTTATTTTTGTTTATTTTTATTTGTTATTATTATTTTTATATATATTTTTGTATTTAAAAATCTATTGATAAAAAATTAAAAACTTTGATAATAAAAGTAAGTATTATTGTATAGGACTGTATAGATAAAGAAAAAAATGTTTTTTTAATTATTTTTTTATTTCTTTATAATTCATTTTTTATAATTCGTATATATCATGTGGTTTGCTTTCTTTTAATCCTGAAAAAGTCATTCTTATAAAATTTTGTTGTCCTATTACTGATTGTAAATTGTTATTTCCTGA
Source organism: Candidatus Woesearchaeota archaeon (assembly GCA_015519985.1). Classification (GTDB taxonomy): domain Archaea; phylum Nanobdellota; class Nanobdellia; order Woesearchaeales; family WAPJ01; genus WIAN01. The sequence goes on from WIAN01000167.1 coordinate 3,484, forward strand.
ATAACTTATTCCGCTTCTTATTCCTCCTAATATTTGATTTATTAGTTCTGATACTTTTCCTTTGTAAGGAACATATCCTGTTACTCCTTCTGCTGAAATGTCTTTTCTTACTTTTATTCCTTGTCTTTGCGCTCTTGCTTCTGCCATACTTGAACTTGAACTTCCTCTGTACATTTTGAATAATCTTCCATTTTTATGTATTATTTTTCCTGGTGCTTCGTCTGTTCCTGCAAACATGCTTCCCATCATTACTGTGTTTGCTCCTGCTATTATTGCTTTTACTATGTCTCCTGAATTTTTTATTCCTCCATCTGCTATTATTGGTATTTGTTTTTTTGCTGCTTCATATACATCCATTATTGCTGTTATTTGAGGTACTCCTGCTCCTGTTACTATTCTTGTAGTGCATGCTGCTCCTGGACCTATTCCTACTTTTAAAGCATCTGCTCCATAGCTTATTAATTCTTCTGCTGCTTCTTTTGTTGCTATATTTCCTGCAATTACTTCTATATCATAATTTTTTTTAATATCTTTTAATGCGTTTATTGTATAAACGCTATGTCCGTGAGCTACATCTATTACTATCACATCTACTTCTGCTTCTAATAATGCTTTTATTCTTTCATGATAATTTTTTACTCCTACTGCTGCTCCTACTAATAATCTTCCTTTTTTGTCTAATGCTGCATTGCTTATATTTTCATGTATTTTTATGTCTTTTGAAGTTATTAATCCAAATAATGTTCCGTCTTCTCTTATTATTGGTAGTTTTTCTATTTTGTTTTTTTTTAATATTTCTTTTGCTTCTTCTGTTGTTATTCCTGGTTTTGCATATATTAAATCTTTTAGTGGTGTCATTAATTCTTCTGCTGTTTTTTCTTCATCTTCTTCTAATGTTATATCTCTCATTGTTACTATTCCTAATACTTTTTTATTTTCATCTAATACTATTAATCCTGCTTTTTGAAATTCTTCCATTTTTTCTTTTAAGTCTTTTAATTTACAATTTTTTTTTATTGTTAATGGATTTTCTATTATTAATCCTTGACTTCTTTTTACTTCTTCTATCATTGCTTTTTGTTCTTCTATTGGCATAAACTGATGTATTATTCCTATTCCTCCATTTCTCGCTAATTCTATTGCCATTTTTGTTTCTGTTACTGTATCCATGTTTGCTGATACTAATGGAATGTTTAATTTTATTTTTCTTGTAAGGTTTGTTTTTAAATCTACTTCTCTTCTTGAGTTTACTATTCCTTTTTTTGGTATTATTAGTACATCATCATAACTTAATCCTGTTTTAAAATCCATTTTTAACCCCACAATATTGTTTTTTTGTTATTTTTTTATTGATTTATTTTTTTACTTTTTTCGTTGTTTTTATTATTTTATGTTGGCGTTTTATTTTTTTAGAACTTTTATTTTTCTTTTTTTGTTTTTTTTAAACTTTTATTTTTGTTAATAGTTGTTTTTCAATAAAGAAAACTTTATAATATGTATTTGTTTTAGTTATTATTTAAATTATTATTCAGAATAAATTCTTTTGAAGAATTCTTTTTTATAAAGTTTAATATCATTTCTAAACTTTCTTCTACTGAAGGATTTTTTATTGTTGCTCCTGATGCTAAATCATGTCCTCCTCCTATTTGTAATTTTTCTGACAACAATCTTACATTTATTCCTTTTGGTGTGCTTCTAAAACTTACGCTTACAGAATAATCTGTTCTTGGAGTTAATAAAAAACCCCATTCTACATTCCATATTTGTTTTAAATACTTTTTAAATTCTGCTGATGCTTCTGTTAATGTTTTTTGTTTTATATTGTATTCTTTTATATAATCTTTTGTTATGTAGCTTACTGCAAATTTAGGCCAATCTCCAATATTGTATATTTTTAAATTTTTTAACATTTCTCCCAATAATTTTAAACTTTCATAGTCGTTTTTTTGATATTTGTTTTCAAATTCATCAACATTTATTTTTCCTAAATCTATTAGTTTAGAAACTTTGTTTAATACTTCTTTTTGTGTATAATCTATGTATCTTAAATTTCCTGTATCTCCAAGTATTCCTAAAAGCAATGCTTCTATTATTTTTTTATTTTGTTTTAAAATTTCATCTTCTTTTGAATAAAAAATGTCATATATTAATTCTGAATTACTTGTTTTGTGTTCTATATAATGTAAATCAAAATCATCTTCTATTGTTTTGTGATGGTCAATTCCTATTGTGTAAGGAGGATTTTGTATTCTTTTTTTATTTATTCTACTGTAAGAAGATACATCTAAAACTATAAGTAAATCTGCTTTGTCTATTTCTTCTTGAATGTCATTTAAAAAAACTATTTTGTCATAATCTTCAAAATTTTTCCATCTTTCTTTTTTTTCTGAAAAATATACTATTTTTGCATTTTGTTTTAAAAGTAATGTTATATAATAATATACGCTTAAAACGCTTCCTATAGAATCATCGTCAGGTCCTTGATGAGAAGTTATTATTATGTTTTTACTATTTTTTACTTTTTCATCAAACTTTTTTTTAAACTCTTCTTTTTCCATATTTTTTTGTTGTTATTGTTTTTTATATAAATTTTATTGTTCTTTTTATTGTTCTTTGTAAAAGAAAGTTAAAAGTAACATTAAAATTACAACTGTATAACTTATTAGACAAATAATACAGTAAGCTTTTATTACAAAAGCTTCTAAATATGTTAGATATGAAGAGAATAAAAAAGCAAATGTTATTAGAACAACAAGATAACTTTTTATTTTTTCTTTATAAAAATTGTTGTATTTTAAAAAAGACAGTAGGAATAAAACACTATAACCTAAAAGTCCTATTAAAGCTACTGGAATGTTAAAAATTGTACTATAAGGACCTTTATTTACTACATCACAATTAAATTTTTCATTAATATCACAAAAGCTTTTGCTTACAGAATAGTGAGAGTATAAACTGTATGAAGATAATAATATTCCTATAAAAGATAATAAT
>WIAN01000168.1 GCA_015519985.1 Candidatus Woesearchaeota archaeon
TAAAGAATTAAGAGATAATAAAAAAAGTTATCATGGAAAATCAGTAATGAAAGCAATAAACAATATTAAAAAAATAGAAAAAAAAATAAAAAATTATTCTTTATACAATCAAGAAAAAATAGATTATGAAATGATAAGATTAGATTCTACAAAAAATAAAAGTAATTTGGGAGCAAACGCAATATTAGCAGTAAGTTTAGCAGTAGCAAGAAGTGCAGCAATACATCAACATATTCCTTTGTATAAATGGGTTAATATTCTTTTAGATTATAAAATAAAACCAAAAATGCCTGTTCCTTTTGCAAATATAATTAATGGAGGAAAACATGCAAATAACAATTTACAATTTCAAGAATTTATGATAGCTCCTATAAAAGCAAAAAGTTTTTCAGAAGCTACAGAAATAAATGCAAATATTTATCATACTTTAAAGCAAATTTTAGAAGAAAAAAATTATAATACTGGTTTAGGAGATGAAGGAGGTTTTAACATTAACATTCATTCTCCTGAAGAAGCATTAAACTTTTTAGAAAAAGCAATAGAAAGAGAAGGTTATAAGAGGAAAGTAAAAATAGCGATAGATGCTGCAGCTTCAGAATTTTATAATGAAAAAACAAAAAAATATGAAGTAATAAAAGATTTTGTAAAACCAAAAAATAATTTAGAAATGATAGATTATTATAAACAATTAGTAAAACATTATCCTATAATAAGTATAGAAGATCCTTTCCATGAAGAAGATTTTAATTCGTTCTCAATGTTAAAAAAAGAATTGAAAAACAAAATTTTTATAGTTGGAGATGATTTGACAGTTACAAATACTGAAAGGATAAAAAGAGCATTACAAAAAGATTCTATAAATGTTTTGCTTTTAAAATTAAACCAAATAGGAACTTTAACAGAATCATTACAAGCAGCAAAATTAATGTATAAAAATAAAAAAAATGTAATGGTAAGTCATAGAAGCGGAGAAACAGAAGATCCTTTCATAGCAGATTTAGCAGTAGGAATAGGAAGCGGAATGATAAAATTAGGAGCTCCTGCAAGAGGAGAAAGAACAGCAAAATACAACCAATTGTTAAGAATAGAATATGAAAATAAAAAATTAAAATATGGTTTATAATTTTTTAACAGCTTTATAAGAAACTCTTAAACTATCAGGGAATAATTTAAATCCTGAACTTTCTTGTAATCTTAAACTTGCTTCGTTGTCTTTGCTTACTGTTGTTTCTATACTTTCGGCTCCTAATCTTTTTGCTAATTCCTCTTGTCTTTCTTTTAACTTTCTACCTATACCATTTTTTCTATATTCTGGAACAACATAGGTCATTGAAACATAAAAAGTTTTATTTTCTTTAGATCCTGAAGTATAACCTACAGGAACATCATTAACATAAGCTAAAATAATATGCTCATAAAGAACACTATAATTATAATAGTCTTCTGAAATTTCAAACCCTGAAGCTTGTTCTTCTTTTTGTCTTTCTAATAAATAAAAATAGTCTTCTAATTGTTGTTTATTTTTCACATCTAATATTTTTAATTCTAAACCGCTAATACTTTCTGTAGTGTTCATTTTAAAGTAGTAAATCTTTTTCTTTTTTAAATTATTCGTTTTTTTAGAAAAAGAATTTTTTTGAAGCGAGGGATGGGATTCGAACCCATGAATAGTCGGGTTGCAGCCGACCGCCTTAGACCACTTGGCCACCCCCGCCTACAAATATTAGTTTCTATTTTAAAATATTCTGTTTTGTAGTAAAGTAGTATTTAAAAATATTGTTATAAAAGAAAAAAAATAAAAAAATTTTTTTAAAATATTTTTTAATACATCATTCCTGCTAAACCTGCAAACATAGCTCCCATAAATACTAACATTACTATTACTAACAACACGTATAATATTACTCCTATCAATAAATATACTAAAACCGCATACAAACTTTCTTTTTCTGTAATATTATAATATTTTAATGCATATTTGTATGTTAAATAATACATCAAAACAGGTATTAATAGTCCTCCTAAAAAGTTCATTATCATTCCTAAAAAGTTTATTATTGGTATTAAAAACAACACATACACTATTATATAA
>WIAN01000169.1 GCA_015519985.1 Candidatus Woesearchaeota archaeon
ATTTATATATTTTTTTAACAGTATAATTATTAAAAAAGGGAAAAGTTTCTGTTCCTTTATTTTCATAAACAGAGTCAGTATAACCAAAGGGTTGTTTTGTTCTTAAAACAATATCAGGCAAACCATCATTATTATAATCTGTAATTATAACAGATGCGTTTCTAAGACCTTCTAAAGAAAATAATTGGTGAGGCATTTTTAAATTATATTCTTGTTCAAAATTGTTTTGTTTGTAATGCAAAGTTAAACCTTTAATAGTTCTTTCTAAAGAAACACTAATTTCATCATTTGTAGAAACAACAATATTTGTTGGATTAAAATTATTAGAATGAAAACCAAAATATAAACCTAAAGCTGTTAAACCTGCTAAAATAGCTTTTTTCATAAAAATCATCTTAAAAAGTTTTTTTACTTTTTTGGTGTGGGTTTTATAAACATCGAGGGGTGAATTGGGCAGAAAAATGATTATAAATCAGCCCACACCAAAAAAGATACAATTGGAATATTTTACAAGTTTATAAAACTTTCTATTTCTTAACTATTGTGTAGTAACACAAAACTATTCTTGCTTGTTATATTATTACAGTTTTTAACAATTTTAATGGCTTTTAGAAAAATAAGCATATTTTCCTTTTTTAGAACAAACAATACAGTTTTTTTCTTCACTATCAAAAGGAATAACTCTGCTTGTAATTGAAAATTGTTCTTTAATTTTACTCTCACATTCTTCAGAACCACAAAAACCAGCATAGATAAGTTTATTATTTTTCAAAGCAGATTCAAATTCATCTAAAGAATCAACTTTAACAATATTATCATACAATAATTTTTTAGCATTCTCAAACAATTCTTTTTGAATATCATCTAATAAAGTTTTAATTTTACTTTTTAAAACATCAACATTAACTTTTAACTTTTCAAAAGTATTCCTTTTAAAAACAGTAACAATATTATCTTCAACTTCTTTAATACCTATTTCTAATCTTAAAGGATAACCTTTCAATTCAGATTCGTTAAACTTCCAACCTGGAGTGTAGTTTTCTCTATCATCAAAAAATATTTTAAAATCATCTTTTAAAGCATTATAAATTTTTTCAGAAAATTCTAAAACTTTACTTTTATTATCTTCTTTAAAAATAGGCACAATAACAATTTGAACAGGAGCTATTTTAGGAGGTAAAACTAAACCTTTATCATCACCATGAACTAAAACTAAAGCACCAATAGTTCTAGTGCTTAAACCCCAAGAAGTAGTATAAACATATTCTTCTTCTCCTTTTTTATTAAAAAATTTAATTTCAAAAGGTTTAGAAAAATTTTGTCCTAAATGATGACTAGTTGCCATTTGCAAAGCTTTACCATCAGGCATAAAAGATTCTAAAGCAGTAGTATAATGAGCACCAGCAAATTTTTCTAAACTACTCTTATAACCTTCAATAACAGGAATAGCAAGATAATTTTGTATTAAATCTTTATAATAATTTAAAATCAAAAAAACTTCTTTCTCAGCATCTTCAAAAGAAGCATGAGCAGTATGACCTTCCTGCCATAAAAACTCTCTACCTCTTAAAAAAGGTTTAGGATGTTTAAACTCCCATCTGACAACACTACACCATTGATTTAAAAGTAAAGGTAAATCTCTATGACTTCTAATCCATTTAGAATAAGAATCATAAATAATAGTTTCAGAGGTAGGTCTAATAGCTAATTTTTCATTTAATTTACTATTTCCTGCTTCAGTAACCCAAGCAACTTCAGGAGAAAAACCTTCAATATGTTCTTTTTCTTTTAACAATAAAGATTCAGGAATCAACATAGGAAAATAAACATTTTTATGTCCTGAACTTTTAATCATAAAATTAAAAATTTCTTGAATGTTTTCCCAAATACCATAAGATAAAGGCCTATAAACAATACAACCAGAAACTTTACTATAATCAGCAAGTTCAGATTTAATAACAACTTCACTATACCACTCACTAATATTATCATATTTTTTAACAGATAAACCCAAATTTTTTTTACTATTTTTATTATTGTTATCCATAAAAAATAAAAGTTCAGATTAAACTTTATAAAATTTTTGGAAAAAAAATTATTAATCATAAAATAATAAATTAGGAATTATTGTTTTCTATAAAATTAGGAATTACCATTGCTCTATATTCATCAAAAAAATAAGAAGCCCATTCTCTCATATCAACACCTTTTTGAGCAGAATGAATCCAAAAACCAAAAATACCATGATTAAAAACACCATAATTTTCAAAATCTATGATTCCTCTCCAAACAATTTCTTTTCTAAAAAAAGTTTTGGTTTTATAAATTTCTAAATAATCTCCATCTCTAAGAACATACAAACCAGAATATAAATCAGAGTAAGAACCATTTTTTATTAAAGCCCAACGACCTCCCTCTGTTCCTGTTTCTGTCCAGAAATATAATCTTCCAAAAAAAGCATTTCTCATTCTTTTCTTAACTTCTTTTTCAGAAGGAACAATAACAGTTCCAGGAATTTCTTCAATTTCTATAACAACGTCATCTAATTTTTTAAACCCCATAACAAATAGTGTATTTTATACATTTAAAAACATTGTTACACTAAAAAATATATATTTTAAAAGAAACACTAACTATTTTGTTGATAAAAAATTTTATTTAAAACTATCAACAAGTTCTTTTAAAGTTGCTAAACTCCAAGTTTGAATCCAACAACCTTTAGATTCTAAAATTTCAGAACTGCTAATTTCTGAAGAATAACAGAAAGCTCCATAACAAAAAAAATCTCTTAAAGAAGAATTTAAAATTTGTAAAATAAAAAGTTTATACTTTTCAAAATTTAAATCTTTCAAAACTAAAGCAGCAATGTTATTTACAAAAAACCAAGAGTCTCCTCTATGATAACTTTTATTATTAATACCTGAATGAAATTTACAATACTCATTAGATTTATAACTTAAAGAAGAAATTAAACCATCATGAAATAATTCTTTTAAAGCATTGTCAAAAACTAACTC
>WIAN01000170.1 GCA_015519985.1 Candidatus Woesearchaeota archaeon
ATAAAGGTATGATAATTTTTATTAAATAATATGTTTGAAATGAAATGTTCTATTGCTATCCATAAAGACTTATCACCTAAAAAAATCAAACGGTTAGAAAAATATAAAATAATTGTTGCCGCAAGAATAAGGAAATACCTATTTGTATTGCCTAAAAAAGAAAAAGAAATATAAAAATTAAAAAGAGGTTTTAAGAACAAAACGAAAGAAAAATAAATAACATACCACGAAAGGAAAAGAACAGCGAGAAATATTAATAAAGAAAGAAAATCCGGCATTATTCTTTTTAATAAAAAATCATTTTCAGTAACTAATAATTTTAAAAAACTAATTAAAACCAAGGAAAGAAAAAAAGTAATAAAACTTAAATAAAAAAAAGAAAGAAAAAGAAGATAATATATCAATAAAAAAAATAAATACAAAAAGAAAAATTTAATATTAGTTCTGAAATCATTTCTTTTAAAAAAAGAATCAAATCGCACTTTATTTTTTCTAAAAGAAAGATAATTAGCTATTAAAAAAAACAGAAGAGTAAATACCAAAATTAAAATATAATGTGGCACAGTGTTATAACTAAACATAAAAATAATGTTAAGAACAATTTATTTAAACTTTTCCAAAAAAATGCTAAAAAATAAAGAAAAGTTTTATAAATCATATTAACAAAAATAAGTTAAAAAGAACTAATAATAAAGGATCTTAAAATGGCACGAATAAAAAGCGATCCAATAGGAGATTTCATAAAAACAATAATTTATTTATTCCTTACAGTAATCTTCGTACCTGCAAGTATTAAGATAGTTGGAATAGTTTTACAATTATCTCCAGATACAGGCACTCAAAAGATAGGAATAGTTTTAGAAAAACTCGGAGATTCTCTTTTAAATTTGATAACTAAATATCCAATACATACTCTTGCAGTTATAACCTTAATAGTTGTTGCTTTATTTTACTACTACTATAAAAAATTTAAAAATTAAGATAAACAACTCATTTCAGCAATATTTTTAAATCATTTTATTTTTTCTTTTTTTTATGTTTGAATTGAATACTTTTAAGGATGATTTTAAATCTAAAGTTTTTGCTATTGTTGGAGCTTCTAATAATATAGAAAAGTATGGTTTTAAAGTTTTTAAAGATCTTAAAGATAAAGGTTTTAAGGTTTATCCTGTTAATCTTCATGAAAAAACTATTTATAATTCTAAAGTTTATAAGTCTGTTTTAGACATTCCTAATGTTGATTGGGTTGTTTTTGTAGTTCCTCCTAGTGTTGCTTTTAATGTTTTAAAATCTTTAAAAGGTAAAATTTTTAATTTTTGGTTTCAACCTGGAAGTGAATCTGAAGAAAGTAAAGTTTTTTGTAAAGAAAATAATTTGAATTGTGTTTTTAACAGTTGTATTATGAGGAGTAGTGATTAAAATGTTGTTAATTATAATTTTAGCTTCTTTTATTGTAAGTTTAATTTCTTTTGTCGGTATTTTGTTTTATAAAAATGTTGAAAAGCACGTTTTATTCTGGGTTAGTTTTGCTTCTGGAGTTTTATTAACTGCTGCTTTTATTGCTTTAATCCCTGAAAGTTTAGAAAATTCTTTTTCTTCATATTTTATACTTTTAGGTTTTGTATCTTTTCTTTTTTTAGAAAGGTTTTTTCACTGGCATCATTGTACTGAAACTGAATGTCATTCTCACAGCACAGGACTTTTAGTTTTGTTTGGTGATGGTTTGCACAATTTTGTTGACGGTTTAATTATCGCTGCAAGTTTTCTTGTAGATTTTAAAACAGGACTTTTCACTTCTTTAGCTATTGTTTTGCATGAAATACCTCAAGAAGTAGGAGATTTTGCTGTGCTTTTACATTCTGGTTATAGTAAAACTAAAGCTTTGCTTTATAATTTTTTTTCTGCTTTAACATCAGTTTTAGGAGCAATAACAGGTTTTTTTATATTTGAAAAAATATCAGTTTTCATACCTTATATTATAGGTTTTGCAGCAGGAGGATTCATTTATATTTCAGCTTCAGATTTAATTCCTAAAATATTAAAAGAAAAAGAAGATAAAAAATTATTATTATACTTTTTGTTAGGAATAATAATTTTTATAATTTTAAAAATATTAGTTGTTGAATAAATATGGAAAATTTAAGTGTTGGAATGTTAGTACAATACAAAAATAAATTTTTATTGTTGGAAAGAAAGAATAATATTTTAGAACCTTGCAAAGGCCATGTTGAAAAAGATGAAAGTTATGAAGAAACTATGAGGAGAGAACTGTTTGAAGA
>WIAN01000018.1 GCA_015519985.1 Candidatus Woesearchaeota archaeon
GAGTAATCAAAACAACAACATCATCTAAACCTTTAGTTAATTTTCCTGTTTTCTCTATAAAATCAGGATTTGCATAAAAACCATCGTCAGGAATAAATTGTCTTCCAGGAATTTTAAAAATTTGATAGCCAGGCAAACTAACAAAATCAACATCATCACCATCAAATATTCTAAATTTTGTCATATCAAAAACATTAGAATATTTTTTAGTTATTTCTTTAAGAGCAGATTCATAATCACTTTTTCTTTCATGATTTCCAGGAATAACAAAAACAGGCAAACCCTTTTTAGCAACAACTTCTAAAACTTCTTTAATTTCTTCCTTATCAGGTTTAGAATCTTTTCTTCCATATCTTAAAGTTTCATTATAAGACAAATCTCCTGTAAGAATAATCCCATCTAAACCTAAACTTTTAAATTTTTGAGCAAACAATTCTGCTTTATAAACTTCTCCATGAATATCAGAAATAACACCGTACTTTGCAATATTATCTTCATCAGAAGTTAATTGTACTATTTTGTTTTCTCTAAACTTATATTTTTCTCCATTAACAGTTATTGGTTCATTAACTTTTGTTTCTAAACTTTTTTTACTTTTACAACCAACACTGCTTAATGTAAGTGCTCCTGCTAAAACAAAAGACATTATTTTTTTCCAATTCATACTGTTTTGTTAAAAACAATAATTTATAAAACTTTCTATTTTTTACTACTTTAAAGTTGTTGTATTTTTATTTTAATCCTAAAAACTCCATTAACTTTTTATCATTATAATCCTTAACAACTAAATCTGCTCCGAAAGAATATAACTCTTCAAAAGAATATCTTTCTGTCTTCAAAGCAACAACTTTACAACCTGCTTTTTTACCAGCAATAATTCCGTTTTTTGTATCTTCAAAAACAACACCTTTATTAGAATTAAAAAATTTTAACGCTTTCAAATAACCTTCGGGATTAGGTTTAGGATTAACAATAACATCAGAAGAAAACAAAGGAAAATCAAAATTGTATTTTTCTAACATACATTTAGAAGTTTTTTCAGTACCATTAGTAACAAAAGCAATTTTAAAATTATTATTCTTCAAAAAAAGAATAAAATCAAAAGCACCACTAACTAATTTTACTTTACTACAATATTTTTCTAAAAAAATTTTATTCCTCTCAAAAATAAGATTTTCAATTTTACTATCACTAAAAGAAGTAATTTTTTTAAAAATTTGAAAAAAATTCATACCTAAAGCTTCCTTAAAAAAAAATTTTTTAGAAATATTAAAACCATACTTTTCTAAAACATCCTTAAAAGAAAGAAAATGATATTCTTCAGATAAAAAAACAGTACCATCAACATCAAACAAAAAAGTATCAAAAACCATAAAAAAAACAGAAAAAAACAAAGTTTTTAAAAGTAATGGAAGAAACAAGTTAAATCAATAAGATCAATAATAAAAGCATAGATTTATTTTTTTTTAATTTTATTAATAAACTCATCTATTTTTTTATTTATTTCTTCTAACAGAGTTTCATAGTCGTTTATGTCTTCTGATTCAAGCATGCGATTATGTGCAATACAATTTCTTATCTTTTCTAATCTACTCATTATTTGCTTTATATCTGTAATGAATGTTTTATATTCTTCTTTTCTTATTCCTCTTTCAATTATTTTTTCTTTAAATTCCTTAAAGTTTTTTGAGATTTTGGCTATCCAATAAAAATCTTCATTTCTTAAATCTTTTAATTTTGTTAAATTTACATAATCACTAAAGAGTATATGAAAGAATTCATTCTCATACCTTTCTTCTAGATAATTTTTTCTTTTATTCATATCTTTCTGAAGATCTTTTCTTCCGTTGAATTTTGGTGTTATCTCTACTTCTTTTAGCAAGTCATCACTTGATTTGTAGGTATCAATAAAAATAAAACTAACAATTTCCCTAAGTTTCATTTCTGTTTTAAATAACTCTTTATACAATTCAGATAAAAAAGTGAGTAAATCAGAATCATAGAATTTGAGAACTAAATTTATTTTTTCAGAATCTTTAAGATTTTCGCTAAAATCTTTTATGAATTTATTTATTTCACTACCTATTTCACTAAAGTTGATTTCAAAACCAATAAGATGCTTATCATCTTTGAGTTGTTTTTCATATGTTATTTCGATATAAGTATCTATCTTTTCTTCAGAAAATTCGTCATAATTTTGTTCAAATGTAGTTTTTAATAATTCTTTAAGCTCTTCTTTAAAATTATAATTATCGTTAAAGATTACTTGGTAAGAAACAGAAACCATTTTAGCCACCAACTTCGATTATATTTATTTCATCTTCTCCTTCAAAATCTTTTTTGTTTGTAGTAAGAATATTTTTTATTCCATTGTTCTTTATACATGCTATATGAATTGCATCACCTATACCTGGCCGAGAATTTAATATTATTTCCTGAAGTTGCACAAAAAAATCGCTAAACTCATAATTTCTTTCTTTACCTTTGATATCTACAATATTTAAAGAGTAATTTCCTATCTTCTTTGTTCTTAATATCTTTTGAACTAAATTGTATACTCTGCTATCACTCATGCCCTTACCTATTAATACACTTACAAGTTCCGTAAATGTGAAATCAGAAGTAACAAATTCAAATTCTTTAGATAGCTTTCTTAATATACTTTTTACAGATTTATGGTATTGATCATCTTCTTTATAGTAAGCGATGAAAATGCATGTATCTAAGTATAATCTTTCTAACTGCATAGTTATCTCCTCTTCTTTTTTCGGAGATATGCCTTTACCTTTACTTTTCTATTTCCAATTTTTTTATAATGGCTTTTAACTCGCACATATTTTTTTCTTGCCATACTTAACCCTCCAAAATTATTTTCTCAACTTCTTTTTTTGCTTTTTCTAAAATTTTTTTTGCTTCTTTTTGCAGCTGTTCTGCTTTTTCCATTCTTCTTTTTACTTCTTCAGCTATTTTGTTTTGTATTTCGAGAGGTGGAAAGGGTATTTTGAGGTTTAATAAAGACTCTCTATTAATTGCTGACATAATCGCGCCAGTTGTTTCTTTCTTTAATATTGCTTGATAAATTAAACTCCTAAATAGAGACCATAAATAATGATTATTGTATTTATTAGACTTTTTAATAATATAAAAGCCTGTTGAGGCTATTATGTTATTATCTTTGTTAACTAATGCAATTGATTTTAGAGAACCATTAAGAGAAGCTAATAATAAATCTCCTTTATTCACTTTCTGTCTTGCTCTGCTAGGTGCTTCTGAAGAATTAATTAATTTGTATTCTTTTATAATTCCTAAATCTTTATCAATTGAAGCGAGATCAATATATTGTATTTGCTCATATTTTCTAATATCTTCTAGCCTATTATTTATATCTAAAACATCTTTAACCTTAACTAACTTAAATCTTCCTTTCTCAATTACTTTCTCAATCTCCTCAAACTTTGGCTGATAATAATAAGAATCTATTCTTTTGCCTTTAACATCATCGGCATAAACAACAAAAGTCATTTGGTCTTTTAACTCAGGCATTTGTATGCCAATCTCAGAAAGAACATAATCGTTTATTGAATCAAGAAGTTGTCGGGCTTCGAATTCTTTTTGTTTTTTTGTTTTATAGGCATTGTCCATTATTTGGACTATGGGGTTTTGGATTGAGAGGGGCGGGAGAGGAATTTTAATTTGCTTAACTGCTTCTTGAGATAAACTCCCCATTATTCCCCCTATCTTATATTTATTAAATTGTTTTTTACCGATTGAAGAATTTAGGACAATTTCAATGAATTTAGGATTAACTTCTTTTGATAATTCTATTTTAAAAATTTCAGAGCTAATAATAAAATCTTCATCTTTGTTTAAACTTAAAGCTACTCCAAAAGTCCCTTTTCTTGTTAATAATAAATCATCTTTTTTTAATTTGATATTTTTGTTAATTTCAAAAGAAGGATTAATTTTTTTAACATCTGTTAAATCAAGCTCAAAAGGTTTAATATTTGATACCCTTAAGTAAGTTGATCCTTCATCAGTAAATTTCCTGTAATCAAAACCATTTGTTATACTTTTAATAATCTGACCGAAAGAAACGATTCTAATTTTTGATAGTTTCTTCTCAAACTCCCTAAACTCGGGCCTATAATAAAAAGGGTCAATTCTTCCCTCAATTTCATTTTTGTAAACAACAAAGCATTCCATTATAAAATCTTCCTCATTACTCTTATTGCTAAATGTATTATCATCAAGCTCTCATTTTCGCTTATTTCTCTAGATATATCATGAATTAATTCGTTTCGATCCAATCTTAACCCGTTTAAATAGTGTTCTTCAGTTTGATCTATTAGATTGTCTTTCTTTGCTTTTTCTATTAACGCTTTAAAATTGTTATCTTCGTATTTTTCTCGCAGTAAATTTTCTATAACTGCCACAGAGAAAACACAAGCACCTCTAAAAAAACCACATATAAACATATTACATGACTCTACAAATACGTTATATGAAAAAGGTTTTTGTCTTAGCTTATTTAGAATGGATAGATCACCAATCCTTTGTTTTCTCATAAGCCTTTGTTGTTTTTCTGTTCTACATTGTTCTAGTTCTTCTTTTTCTGATTGCTTAGCAGAAGCTAAGCTGGCACCCATTAAACCCCCCAAGATTATTCCGCTCCAAAAATCGCTTTCATTTGTCATTTAGAAACCCCTTTATACCCTTTCGGGTTTTTCTCGAACTTTTTGTATTCTTCTAAGATTTTATCCAAATCATTTATTGGGTCTTCTCTGCCTGTGGCATCATAACCAATATGTTCAGCTATTGCCATAAATATAGGATAATTTCCTAAATTTTCATTTGGCTTTTTTTTTCTCACAAAAACTAAACTGCTTTTAACACCCGCACCATAATGACTAAACGTAAATTGAGGTAATGAAATTATCGCTAGAATCTGAGATTTTTCCATTAAGAAATCTCTAACATATTGCAAAGAGGAATTGGTTAAGATTCCATCAGGTAAAACTATGCCCATTCGGCCATTTGGTTTTAAAAAGTCTAAACATCTTTCAATAAATAAAATTTCTGTTTTTTGGTTTTTCTTTCCTTTTCCTAATTCGTATTTCTCTAAATAATCTTTTTCTGTTGCTTTAACGGTTGCTCCAAAAGGAGGGTTTGTTAAAACAATATCAAACTTTTCCTTGTTAAACCCTCTATGAATATTATTTATTTCTTTAATTGGCCTTAAAGAATCTGTATTAATTATGTTGGTGTGTCCGTCATCGTGTATGATCATGTTCATTTTACAGACACGAGCAATTTGATCATTAATCTCTATACCATAAAGGTTATTCATCGCAAATCTGTGCCAATAATCCCACGCCTCTAAATCATCGTAATTCTCTTCCGCATATTTCCTTATTTTATCTAGAGTATTCAATAAAAAACCTCCCGATCCGGAAGCGGGATCAAGAACCAAATCTTCTCTTGTAGGGTTGAGCATATCTACTGCAAACTTAATTATGTTTCTTGGCGTAAAAAACTGTCCCATTTTTCCTTTAAAAAAATCTGTCATAAATGTTTCAAAAGCCACTCCTTTAGTATCTAAATCAATTTTATTTATCGCTAAACCTTGCAAGTGTTCAACAACATTATAAACAATTTTTGGTTCTAAACGAATATCCTCTTTGAAAACTTCTGAATCTTCTTTTTTTGCTTTTTGATAAATGGAATTTATCCTTTTGAACACTTCTTCAGCAGTTTCATGAGTTCCTATTTGAAATTTATAATATTCTCCTTTTTTTGTTGTTTTCTCATCTTTAAGCTTACAAAAAAGAAGTTTAGAAACTTCATCAAACGCGGTTGTTGGTGCTAATTTTCCGCCTTGCCAAACAGTATCATGTGACTTTTCTAATGTTCTTATTAACTCTTCCCTTGATACAATTCTTAAATCTTTATCTTTATCTCCTTTAATAAATTTGTACTTAGGTGTTTTTCCATATTTTTTTGGGATATCTGAAATAACATTTTTTTCTCGTTCACTGGGTTTAAAACCTGCAACATCAAAAGCAGTCCTGGTTATTCCTGCAACAACAATAGCATATTTTGCTCTTAAACTGTTCGCATTTCCGAATGCTTGTTCTATTGCTTGTTTAAACTCAGCATCGCTAATACCGTCTTTTTTACATTCCACAACCAAAAAAGGCTTTTTGCATTCGTCATCTTCAAAAACAACAATATCTGCTCTATCTTCTGGTGTTCTTCTAGGGACTTTATGTTCTATATCTATTCTTTTAGAAGGATAATTATACTCTAACACTAACTCTACAAAATATGAAGCTCTTACTTTTTCTTCTGGATTCTTAAAAGAAGTTGTATAATCTCTTTTACAATGATAAACTATTTTTGAATAATCTTCTGATAAAGAAATTATGCCTTTTTCCACTCCTTTTTGTATATTCTTCATAAAAATAGACTCGTGTTCCTCTTCTTGATGCATTTTATTTTCCTCTTTTGATTTTTAACTCTCTAAAAGGAATATATTTATGTTCATTTAAATACTTTGCGGACATATGTCTTTTGCTTTAAAAAACAATTTATTTCTAAAGATAGTATCGTAATTTTTTCTATTAAAATAGCATAAACCTTTTAAATGAAAAAAAGTGCCTTTAATTTTATGAAAGATAAAACTAAAGATAAAGATGATTTGTCTGATATTATGTATTCTTATGATTCTGACAATAAGATTTTAGAAGAAAATTTAGTTTTAAAACAAACTGTTAATCAGTTAATGGAAGAAATTAGAAGGTTTAAAACTTTACCTTTAATGGTTTGTGAAGTAAAAAAAGTTATGGATAAACAAGCTATTATAAAAATTCCTAATGGTAATAGTTTTTTAGTTCAAGTTATGACTGATAAAAAAATTAAACCTGGAGATATTGTTTATGTAGATCAAAAATTTTTGAATATTGTTGATAAAGCTGATGAAACTAAAAATCCTGAAGTTGAAAATTTTGTAATTGTAGAAAAACCAAAAATAAGTTGGGAAGATATTGGAGGTTTAAAAGAAGAAAAAGAAAAAATAAGAGAAGTTGTAGAGTTGCCTTTAAAACAACCAGAATTGTTTAAAAAAGTAGGAATACAACCTCCTAAAGGAATTTTATTGTATGGTCCTCCAGGAACAGGAAAAACTTTATTAGCTAAAGCTGTTGCAAGCCAAACAAATTCTACTTTTATAGAAATTGTAGGTTCTGAATTAGTACAAAAGTTTATTGGTGAAGGAGCAAAACTTGTTAAAGAAATATTCCAGTTAGCAAGAGAAAAAGCACCAAGTATAGTATTTATTGATGAGATTGATAGTTTAGCTGCTAAAAGAATAGAAATGGGTACTAGTGGGGAAAGAGAAGTTCAAAGGACTTTTATGCAATTATTAGCAGAAATAGATGGTTTTAACAATTTAGGAAATGTAAAAATAATAGCGGCAACGAATAGAAAAGACATATTAGACCCTGCAATTTTAAGACCTGGAAGGTTAGAAAGACAATTAGAAATAAAAAATCCAGATTTAGAAGGAGTGAAAGAAATATTAAAAATACATACTAAAAAAATGAATTTGGATAAAAAAATTAAATTAGAAGAATTAGCAGAAAAAATGAAAGGATTTTCAGGAGCAGAAATAAAAGCAGTAGTAACAGAAGCAGGATACAATGCAATAAGGAACAAAAGAAGCAAAGTAATAAAAGAAGATTTTGAAGAAGCAATAAAAAAACTACATAAAAAAGAAGAAGAAAAAATAACAATGTTCGGA
>WIAN01000019.1 GCA_015519985.1 Candidatus Woesearchaeota archaeon
CCTCTATTTTTATAAAATCAACAACCATAACGTTTAGAAAGCATTTTTGTTTTTAAAAATTTCGCTTTTTAATATTTTTTATAGTTAATTTTTATTCAAAGTTAATAAAAGTTATAAATGGTTTTGTTTTTCTTTATTTTATGGTTAAATGTGAAGTTTGCAATCAAAATATTAGTGTTGTTTTTTTGGATAAGATTAAAGGTACTGTTATTAAAGATTCTAAGGGTAAAAAACATTTTGTTTGTAGTGAATGTCAAAAGAAACATTCTGTTGAAGAATTAAAAAATATTTTTAATTAAAACATTAATATAGTTAATTATATTTTAATTATTTTTAATTGATTGTTTAAAATGGTTGGTGGTTTTTATTTATGAAAATGTTGATACTTCTAAAGATAGTAAAGATTTTTTTTATGTAACTGTTTATTTGTCTTTATTTATGCTTTTTATTTTTTTGTTAGAAAACGTTTTTGGTGTTAATAATTTTGTTTTGTCTAAAAGTAATTTTTTTTCTAAACCTTATCTTATTGTTTTGAGTTTTTTGTCTCATAATGGTTTGCAACATTTTTTATTTAATATTTTTTCTTTCTTACTTTTTGGTTTACTTTTAGAAAAGAGAATTGGAAGTAAAAATTTTTTATTTCTTTTTTTTATTTCAGGTATTTTAATAAATCTTTTTTTACCTTTAAGTCCTTATAATGCTGTTATTGGTGTTTCTGGAGTTGTTTTTTTTATTATTGGTATGTTAAGCATTTTAAGACCTTTTTTTGTGTTTTATTTTAACTTTATCCCTATACCTTTGTTTTTTTTAAGTATTATTTATGCTGCTAATGATATTTTGAATGTTTTTTATCCTTCTAATAATGTTGCTTCTTTATTTCACATTTTAGGTTTAATTTTTGGAATTATTGTTGGTTTTTATTTTAGATTTTTAGGTTATGGAGATGATATTTTTAAAAAGAATAAAAATGAAAAAGAGAATGATGATTTAGATTTTATTGTTGATGATCTTGTTAAAAAAGTTGATGATAAAATTTTAGAAGAGAAAAGGTAAGCCTCCGCGGGGATTTGAACCCCGGACCTGCTGATTACAAGTCAGCCGCACTACCGCTATGCTACGGAGGCAAAATAATATTTTGTTTATTTTTGTTTGATTTTTTTAACTTTTTTAATTTTTTTAGTTTGAAAAAGTTGTTTTATTTAAAAATCTTACTATTTGATATTTAATAATAAAACTATATAAAAAACTTTTTAAATGGTTGTGTTTTTATTTTACTTTGAGGTGTTTCCGCTGAAAAATGAAGTTGATATTGACAATAATATTTTTTTAGTTGAATCTTCTTGGGAGGTTTGTAATAAAGTTGGAGGTATTTATGCTGTTGTTAGTAGTAAAGCTGACCAAATGGTTAAAAAGTATAAAGATAATTATATTCTTATAGGTCCTTATTTTGAAAATAAAGCTGCTGCTGAATTTACTTCTTTAAAAGCTCCTGAGTTTATACAAAAAGTTATTGATAAGTTTAAAAAAAATAATGTTATTTTACATTACGGAGTTTGGCATATTAAAGGAAAACCTAAAGTTTTGCTTGTTGATTTTAAAAGTAAAATGTCTGAAAAAGATGCTATTAAAACTGAACTTTGGAATTCTTTTAAAGTAGATAGTTTGTTTTCTAAATTTGATTTTGAAGAACCTGTTGTTTGGAGTTATACTGTTGGAATGATTGTTGAAGAATTATACAATTCTTTAATGGAAAAAGATTCTTCTTTAAAAGTTGTTTTGCATTCTCACGAATGGCTTTCTGGAAGTAGTATTTTGTATTTGAAAAAGTATAATAGTAATGTTAAAACTGTTTTTACTACTCATGCTACTATGCTTGGAAGGACTATTAGTGGTGCTTGGGGTAATTTGTATGATATTATTGAAAAGATTAATCCTGATGAGACTGCTAAAAAATTGAATGTTATTGATAAACATTCTTTAGAGAAAGCTACTGCTTTATACTCTGATATTTTTACTACTGTTTCTGAAATTACTGGTTTTGAAGCTGAAAAAATTTTAGGTAGAAAACCTGATATTATTGTTCCTAACGGTTTAGATTTTTCTTCTTTTCCTGATAATGAACTTGTAAGTATTAAACACAGAATTTATAGAGAAAAAATTAGAGAGTTTTTAATACCTTATTTTTTTCCTTATTATACTTTTGATTTAGAACATACTTTGTTAGTTTATATTAGTGGAAGATACGAGTTTTCTAATAAGGGTATTGATGTTTTTATTAAAAGTTTAGGTTTGTTAAATGAAGAAATGAAGAGGAAGAATGATAAAAGAACTATTGTTGTTTTCTTTTTTATTCCTGCTAATATTACAAGTATAAGGTATGATTTATTAGAAAGTAAAAGTTTATTTGAAGATGTTCAAGATGAAATTAATGATTATTCTGAAAAAATTGAAAAAAACATTATTTACGGCTTCGCTGAAAGAAAAACTCCTGAACAATTAAATTTGTTTGACGAAGAATTTATTTTTAAATTAAAAAAGATGTTGTTAACTTTTAAAAAAGAAGGTTTGCCTCCTTTAAGCACTCATCACATTGTTAATGAAGATAACGATCTTATTATTAAAAGTTTTAGAGAGAATGGTTTGTTAAATAGAAAAGAAGATAAGGTTAAAGTTGTTTTTTATCCTGGTTATTTAAGTAGTAGTGATGGATTGTTAAATTTAGATTATTATCCTGCTGTTATGGGTTGTCATCTTGGAGTTTTTCCTAGTTATTATGAACCTTGGGGTTATACCCCTATGGAAAGTGCAGGTTATGCTGTTCCTTCAATCACAACTGACTTGTCTGGTTTAGGGGCTTATATGATTAAAAATAATATTTCTGAAAAAGGTATTTGGATTTTAAGAAGAAAAAATAAAAGTTTTTTAGAAGTTAGTGAAGATTTAAAAAATATTATTAAAAATTATTCTGATTTAAGTCATGATGAAAGGATTGAAAAGAAACATGAAGCTTTCCATACTAGTAGAATTTTTGATTGGAAAAAATTAATTAAAAATTATTTTGAAGCTCATAAAAAAGCTTTAGAAAAATGAAAAAAAATTAGTAAAAATAAAAAAAG
>WIAN01000020.1 GCA_015519985.1 Candidatus Woesearchaeota archaeon
ACTTTATCTCCATTGATTTTAAAATAAGTATAAACTTTAACAGGTTTCTTAGGTGTTTTTTGTTTCTTTTTAGCCATAATAATCTACCTCAAAATATAATTTCTTTTTGTTTATTCAGATTTTTCTTCTGCATTTTCTTCTTTAGTTTCGGAGGTTTCTGCATTCTCCTCTGTTTCTTCTGCTTTTTCTTCAGGTTTTGTTTTTTCTGTTCTTTTCAAATAATGTCCTAATTCGATATTTTTTAAAGTATCTTTATCAAAATAAACTCTAGCATAAACAATAGCTCTTGAACCTCCATAAACATTGTTAATATTTCTAACAACAATTAATTCAGGTTCAACTTCTAAACTTTTACTTAAAGCTTCTAAAACTTCATATCTTTTAGGTGTGCTTCCTGAAAATTTAATTTCAGCAACAACTTCTTTTCTATCAAAAACTTTATTTTCCTTTACTGATTTTAACTTTAAATCCATACTATTTCACCAAGCTTATTTTTTAATAGCATATTCTCCTTCTTTTTTTACATTTAACATTTTAGCTAATTTAGATTTTTCAACATCCAAAATTACAATTCTGCCTCTCCAATTTGTAGAAAATTGGTTGTTTTTACAAACTGGACAAACATTAACATCATTATCTACTAATGCCCCACAATTTTTACATGCTTTTTTTTTAACAGCCATAAACATTACCTCGAAAAAACAATATTTTTTTTTATTATTTACATATTATATTTTTATTTTACTACACTATTATTTTTTTATCATTATTTTTTTGCTTCTTTTTTATTTTTCTTTTTCAAATCTTCTTCAATCCAATCAAGTTTTCCCAAACCAGGTTGTCTCATAGTCAAACCGATTCTCGGATTGCTTAAATCTTTATAACTAACAGCAACAACTCTTGCTCTGCATAAATCTCCAACTTTTAAAACTCTTCTAGTTTTTTTACCTGCTAAAGTTTTTTCTTTACTGAATGAAACAAAATCGTCCATAGTTTGAGAGATATGAATCATACCATCCATAGCTCCTAAATCCATAAAAGCTCCAAAATCAGCAATATCTTTAATTCTTGAAAATGCTAATTCTGAAACTTCAGGTTTAAAAGTTAAAACTGAAAATATTAATTCATAATAAGCAGCTCCATCTCCATGAATAACAATTCCAGGAGAAACATCTTCTAAATCAACAACATCAATAACAATACCTAATTCTTTACTTACATGCCCTTCATATTTTTGTTTAATACTAGAAATTAAAGCTAACTCTAATTCTTTTTGAAATTCTTCAGGCGGAACTCTTACAACATCTTTAATTTTTATAGTTTTGTACATTTAATCACCAATAACTCCTTTCTTTTTATAATAATAAACCTTCAAATTTTTTTGTTTAGCTTTTTTTACAAGCCCAAAATCTTGTGTGAATATCGGAAAATTGTTTTTTGAAGCGTATTCTAAAATTATATCATCAGTATAATTATAAGAATAATTTAGGGGTTCATCAAGTATTTTTAAACTTTTTTGTTTTTTTAAAGTATTTAAAAACTTTAATGCTGTTTTTGCATTTAAAGCTTTATTTGAATTTCCTTTTGAAAGCTTTAACAATTCATCATAAACTTCCTTTAAAACTAAAAAAACCACATTATTTTTTAAAATTTTTTCTTTCAACAATTCAAACAAATCTTTTTTTGACTCAAAAATTTTTAACAAAATAGAAGTATCAACCAAAATAACAACATCAGTATCTTTTTTATCCTTTTTATCTTTTTTATCATTTTCCATTAAAATTCCCATTAAAAAATAACAGTATATAATGTAATTTAAAAAGTTTTTTAAATAAAAAGAGTTTATAAAAAAATAATGATACAAAATTTTAAAGAAATGAAAGAAGAAGCTGAAAAAATAATAAAAGCAAAATTAGAGAATAAAGATGTATATTTAACAAGTTTTCTAGCACAAATAAAAGAAAAAAACAATACTCCAGAATGGCTTTTACACTTTTACAATCAAATTGAAGATAATATGTATACATACAATTACAATACAAAAGAATTAAAAGGTCCTGAAGAAGTATTTAAAGAAGAAGAATTTGTACCAGAATTATTATTAGAAGAAGTAAATATAAGTTATGAAAAAGCATTAGAAAAAGCTTTTGAAAATGCATTGCCAGAAACAGAATTTTTAAAAGTATTAATATTATTACAAACAATAGACGAAAAACCAGTATGGAATTTTACATTTATGAACAAAACATATCATGCTTTAAACATAAGAATAGACGCTACAAATGGAAATGTAATAAAAAAAGAACCTTTTGAATTATTCTCATTCTCAGGAGAAAAAAAAGAATAAAAAAAATAAAAGACAAAAAAGAAAGAAAAAGTAAAAAAAAATAAAAGTTTTAAAAAATTTTTTACATGTTCATATTCATTCCTGGAGGCATTTGTTCATTATTATTTTTTTCATTACCTCCAGAAATAATAATATCATCAATTCTTAAAATCATATTAGTTACTTCTGTAGCACTAGTTAAAGCTTGAGTTTTAACCATTAAAGGTTCAACAATACCTTCATTAAAAGCATCAATAATCTTTCCAGTTTCAACATTAATTCCTGAAGTTGTTTTTCCATTTTCATGAGCTGCTTTCAATTCTGTAATAACATCAATAGGATCTAAACCAGAATTTTCAGCAAGAGTTCTAGGAATTACTTCTAAACTTTTAGCAAAACTTTCAATAGCTAATTGTTCTCTGCCAGAATATTTTTCAGACAATTCTTTAAGTTTTCTTGACAATTCAATTTCAACAGCACCAGCACCAGGAACAACAAAATTGTTTTTTAAAGCAGAAGCTAAATCTCCAAGAGCATCATCAACAGCTCTTTTAACTTCTTCCAAAACATGTTCTGTACTTCCTCTTAAAAGCAAAGTTACACTTTTAGGATTTTTACAATCTTCAACAAAAATCATATTTTCGTCTCCTACAAATTTTTCTTCAACTCTACCTGCAAAACCCAAATCTTTTTCAGTAAAAGAATCTAAATTACTTACAATATTAGCACCTGTAGCTTTAGAAATCTTTTCCAAATCAGATTTAGTAACTCTTCTAACAGCTAAAATGTTATTTTTGCTTAAAAAGTGTTGAGCAACATCATCAATTCCTTTTTGACAGAAAACAACATTAACATTTTTTTCAACAATTTTATCAACCATGTTTTTTAACATTTTTTCTTCCATTTCTAAAAAACTTTGTATTTGTTCAGGATTAGTTATGTTAATTTTAGCATCAATTTCAGTATTTTTGATTTCTAAAGCAGAATCTAACAATAAAATATTAGCATTTTCAACTTTTTTAGGCATACTTGGATGGACTCTTTCTTTATCTAAAACAATACCTTTGACTAAAACAGAATCTAAAATATTACCTCCTGCTTTAGTTTCAATTTTAACATCTTCTAAATCAACTTCATTAGTTTTTTCATCAAAAATACTTTTAACAGCATCAACAGTTAATTTAGCCATAAACTCTTTAGAATCTTCAACTCCTTTACCAGTCATAGCAGTCATAGACAATTTTAACAATAATTCATCATCTTTAATAGTTACTTTTTTACTCAAATCATTCAAAACTTTTAAAGCATGATTTAAAGCAATTCTATAACCTTTATTAATAACAGTAGGATGAATGTCTTGTTCTAATAAAGTTTCTGCTTCTTTTAAAAATTCTCCTGCTAAAACAACAGCAGTAGTAGTACCATCACCAACTTCTTTTTCTTGAGTTTTAGCAATTTCAACAATCATTTTACCAGCAGGATGTTCAACATTCATTTCTTTAAGAATAGTAACACCGTCATTAGTAACAATAATATCTCCTAAAGAATCAACAATCATTTTATCCATGCCTTTAGGACCTAAAGTAGTTCTTATAGTTTCAGCAACAGCCTTAGCAGCAGCAATATTATTACTTTGAGCAGTTTTACCTGAAGTTCTTTGAGTTCCTTCTGGCAAGATAAAAATTGGTTGTATATTATTTCCTAACATAAAAAAATCACCCCTACAATGCATGTTAAAAAGATTAATATTAAAAAGCTAATATTAAGATAAACATTACTTTTTAAAAACATTACTAAAAAAGCTAAAATATAAAAAAACAAAACAAAAAAAAGGAAAAAATTGATAAAAAATCAATAAAAAAAACAAAAACTTTATATAAAATAGTTGTATAAATTAAAAAAAGACAACAAAAAAAATTATAGAGGTAATATTTATGGAAGAAACATACAATTTAGGAGAACATATAGAACTTTCAGGTTTTAAAGATGTTGATAGAGAAAGCATGATAATATTAAAAAAAATGTTAGGTAATTTTGCAAGAAAAATGTTAGACAGAAAAGAAGGATTTGAAAAAATAAAATTACATTTAAAAATGACTCATGAAACAGAAGGAAGCGTAAAATTTGAAATAAAAGGAAATTTAATAGTGAATGGAAAAACAGATTCAGTAGAAGCAATAGATAGAAATTTATTTTATGCAGTAGATACAGTGTTAAAAAAATTAGAAAACATGCAGTAAGATGCAGTAAGAAAACAAAAAATAAAAATTAATATAAATTAAAATAGATGAAGTAAAATAGAATAAAAAATTTAAAAACAATTTTTAATAACATTTAAAAAACAATTGTTAATTCTAAAATTTAATGGTTAAAGTTTATTTTGAAAATTATGGTTGTTCTGCAAACACTAACGATGCAGAAATAATGGCTGGAATTTTAGAAAAAAACAAACATAAAATAGTAGATAATGAAAAAAATGCAGATGTTATTATTGTAAATACTTGTGCTGTTAAAGGACCTACAGAAACAAAAATATTGAAAAGGATAAATAAAAAGAAAAATAAAAAAATAATAGCAACAGGATGCATGGCTGAAGCACAAACAAAATTATTGTTAAAAAATAAAAATGACATTTCTATTGTAAGTCCTGACAATATTGACAAAATAAAAATTGCTGTTGAAGAAACATACAATAACAAACAAACAATATTAACAGGAAAAAAGAAAATTGACAAAACAATGCTTCCTAAAAAAAGTTTTTATTCTGTTATTGACATTATACAAATAGCAGAAGGTTGTGATTCTGCATGTACTTATTGTATTACAAAATTTGCAAAAGGACACATAAAAAGTTTCAGTGAAGAAAATATAATAAACAATGTAAGAAAAGGATTATTACAAGGAAAAAAAGAATTTTGGCTTACAAGTCAAGATAACAGTTGTTACGGAGTAGATTTGTATAATAAAACAAGACTTCCAAGACTTTTAAAAAGAATTTCAAGAATAGAAGGAGAATTTTTTGTAAGGAATGGAATGGGAAATCCTAACAATTTAGTAAATGCTATTGATGAAATAATAGATGCTTACAAACAAGATAAAATTTTCAAATTTTTACATTTACCTTCACAAACAGGAAGCAATAAAATATTAAAAGATATGAGAAGACAATACACTATAGAAGAATTTTATAAAATAGTTAATTCTTTCAAACAAAATTTTGAATTATTCACTTTTAGCAATGACATAATTGTAGGTTATCCTACAGAAACAGATGAAGATTTTGAAAAAACAATAGAATTAATAAAAGAAACAAAACCAAGTATTTTGAATATTAGTAAGTTTTGGCCTCGTCCAGGAACTTATGCTTCAAAATTAAAACCTTTAGATGGAAGTATTGTTAAAGAAAGAAGCAAAAGATTAACAGAATTGTTTAAAAAAATATCTTATAATAATAATTTAAAATATAAAAATTGGAGTGGAAAAATATTAATAGATGAAATAGGAAAAATAAAAAAAACAGAAGAAAAAGAAAAAATGCAAGAAAAACAAAAAGAAAAAACAACAGAAAAAGAACAAAAAGAAACAGAGAAAACAGTTGTAGGAAGAAACATTTATTATAAACCTATAGTTATAAAAGAAAAAGATCTTTATGATAATAACATTTTAAAAGAAAATGAAAATATAAAAAATTCATTAGGAAAATTTATAACAGTAAAAGTAACAAAAACAGACACATTTTATTTAGAAGGAAAAATAATAAGATGATTTTAAAGATGATTTTTTATGGATATAACCTTAATCTATTCTAAAAATGACATTGCTGGAAAAAACATGTATGAAAGAATAGAAGAAATATTAAAAGAAAAAAAGGAAGAAAGTAATGTTGATGTTATATTTGAAGAAAAAATTTTTAATGAAAAATTAAAACAAAAAATAAAAATAGAAGGAAAAAACAATATAAAAATATTAGAAACAGAAGAAAGAACAATATTTTTAGAAGAAGAACATTTAAATTTTAAAACTGACATCATAATTTTTTTAAACAAACACGTTGCAAAAAGCCAAAATAATGCTATAACAGTACATTCAATAGGAAATTTTAATGACAATTCTTATGGAGGGAAAAAAAATACATTAGTAAAAACAAATCCTTGTTTATTAACAAAAATTTTTTTAGAAATGAAAAAAATAAAAGATTTAAAATCAAATTTAGGAGAATACATTGTTAATTTTGAAGCAACACATCACGGTCCTTACAGTAATAATAAAATAATTTATTTTGAACTTGGAGCAGCAGAAAAAAATTGGAATGATAAAATAATAGCAAAAAAAATAGTTGAAAAATTATTAGAATTGTTGTTAGTTTATGAAGAAGAAAATAAAAAAAGTTATTTTATAATAGGAGGAAACCATTATGTTTCTAACACTGAAATATTAACAGAAAAATATTGTTTTTATGGCAGTTGTCCAAAATATAATGTACAATATTTAAATGAAAAAATAATATTGTTTTTAAAAAATGAAGTTGATTTTATAGTTTTAGATTATGATAATATGAAAGAAAAAGAAAGAATAAAAGAATTGTTAGAAAAAAATAATATAAAATATTATAAGTTAAAAAGTTTAAAAAAACAAATTAAAGAAGAAAATAATAAAATAATTTAAAATTCTTTTTTTGTCTTTACTAGCCTTGTAATATAACCAGCTATTATATTCCTTACTTTTTTACTTTCAACATCTGTGTATGTTCCTACAAGTTTTTTATTTTCATCAAAATCTTTATTAAACTTGTCAGGATGTTTTTTTAACAATTCAACACTAGTTCTTTTTACAAATTGAGTTTTTATTCTTCCCATAAAACAAATGAGAAAAAACATTAGTTTAAAAACTTTACTATTTTAAAAGATAAAAAATAAAATAAAAATAAAAAATAAAAAATAACTTATTCTAAAGGAACGCTTCCCCAAGTTTTCCAAACAGGGAAATATTCACTTCCTTTATTAGGATCATTATCAGCAAATAAAAAGTAACTTCCATTAGTTCTTCCAAAATAACTACCTTCAATACTACTCCAAGTATCTCTACTACTTGCAGTAGCAGAAGAAAAAGCATTACCCGCAAGAACTTTCCAACCTTCTTTTAAAGCATTAATATCATTATGAGAAGGCTCAACAATAATAT
>WIAN01000021.1 GCA_015519985.1 Candidatus Woesearchaeota archaeon
AGAATACAATAAAGAAATAGAGACTGCTTCTAATAAAAAACAATTCTTAAAAAAATGGTATTTAAAAATAACAAAAATATTAAAAATATAATTTTATTTGTATTATTTTATAGTATAAAAATATTTATAAAATAGTATTAGTCTCTTTTATTATGGATTTGCAAAAATTGATAAATAAAACTCTACAATCAGATTATGGTTTGAGAAAGAAAGTTAATTCTTTAAATGAATTTTATGAATCTGTAAGTAAACTTGTTTTGTTTCCTGAAGGTCTTGATGAATTAAATAAAAGTTTAGAAGCTGATCCTTCTTTCGAAGGATCTTATGTACAATTATCTATTGGTGAAAGCGATGGTTTTTTATACGGCATTTTTATTCCTGATTTAAATGAACTTGTTAAAAAAATGAGTCTTGAATTTGAAGATAGAATTTCTAATAGAAAAGAATCAATTTTAAAGATTGAACAGGCTTTTATGGGAAAATATTTTAGGCTTGTACATTCTTTGCTTGAGCTTAAAGATTCAGATATAAGAAGTGAAGCATTAAGAGTTGGAGCGGAAGGTTTAGTCCATTTTGAATCGTATGCTTATTTTTCTGATGATTCTCCTCTTTATAGGGGTATGCCAATAAAACTGCAAAGATAAATTTTTTATAATTGTTCTTTTTATATTTTTTTTTAACAAACAATAACTTTATAAATAAAAGAATACTTCTAAAAAAATATATTTACTACTAAATAATGATACATTAATGTTAAATTTAGTTAATTTAAAATTAAACTGAGGTGTAAATAAAAATGGCAAAACAAGCAAAAACAAAAGAGGAAAAAAATGACTTATTATCAAAATTAGAAGAACAACTTCCAAAAGAAGCAAAAAAAGAATTTAAAGAAATAAAAAGCATTTTAGA
This sequence comes from Candidatus Woesearchaeota archaeon, assembly GCA_015519985.1. GTDB lineage: Archaea > Nanobdellota > Nanobdellia > Woesearchaeales > WAPJ01 > WIAN01. Next base: position 910 of record WIAN01000021.1, read on the forward strand.
AAAGTTTCAAAAAAAAGCATTAAAAGAATTCAAAAAAGAAATATTAAGTTTAGCATTACTACCGCCAAAACCAAAATTAGATGCACAAGGAAAACCAATATTGAATACTCAAGGAATGCCAGAACCAGACAAAGAAAAAGTACATTTATTTGTATTAGTAGATGATAAAGATTTAAAACCAGAAGAAGCAATAAAATTTTATGACAAGACAACAAAAAAATTAATAGAATTAGCAAAAGAAACAAATGAAAAATTGTGGTTAAATATAAAATTCTTAAACCAATTATGGCAAGACTTCTACGATGCAAAATATGAAATTGGAAGAGAATTATCATTAAGCTTTCCATTCTATGATAAAGGATACGTATCAGCAATAAAACTAACAGAAGTACATAAACAAATGGTATTAAAAAAATTTGAAAAATACATAGTAAGTTATGTATTAGCAGGAAGTCTAACACAAGGAAGAGCAACAGAAAAATCAGATGTAGATGTATTCATAGTAATAGACGATACAGATGTAAAAAGAATGTCAAGAATAGAATTAAAAGAAAAATTAAGAGCGATAATATTAGGAATGGGAATAGAAGCAGGAGAAATAACAGGAATAAGAAATAAGTTAAATGTACAAGTATATATATTAACAGACTTTTGGAGTAATATAAGAGAAGCAAACCCAATAATATTTACATTTTTAAGAGACGGAATACCATTATACGATAGAGGAACATTCATGCCTTGGAAATTATTATTAAAACAAGGAAAAATAAAACCAAGCAGAGAAGCAATAGAAATGTACATGAGTACAGGAACACAAGTATTACAAAGAACAAAAATGAAATTAAAAGAAATAGGAATAGAAGATTTCTTCTGGGCTTTACTAACACCATCACAAGCAGCATTAATGTTATTTGGATTAGCACCACCAACACCAAAAGAAACAGTAGAATTAATGAGAGAAATATTAGTAAAAAAAGAAAAATTAATAGAAGAAAAATATGTAAAAATATTAGAAAAAATAATAAAAGTAAGAAAAGACTTAGAACACGGAGATAAAAAAGAAGTAACAGGAAAAGAAATAGACGAATTATTAAAAGATTCAGAAGATTATCTAAAAAGAATAGAAAAATTATTTGAAGATATAGAAAGCAAAAAAAGCAAAGAAAGCATAATAGAATTATTAGAAGAAATAAACTCAACAATAAAAAAAGTATTAATAGAATTAGATGAAAAAGAAGAAGATTTACAAAAAGCAATAAAATTATTAGTGAAAAAAGGAAAATTAGAAGAAAAAGAAAATAAACAATATAAAGAAATATTAAAAGCAAAAGAAGATTATGAAAAAGGAAAACTGACAAAAGCAGAATTAGAAAAAAGTAAAAATGTAGGAGTAATGTTATTAAGAAAATTACAAGAAACATTGCAAGAATTACAGTTAAGAAAACAAGACAAGTTTAAAATAAAATTATTAGTAGGGAAAGAATCAGAAAAAGAATCAGAAGGAAGAACTGTGGATTTATTCTATATTAATGAAGAGTTATACATAATAGATAAAGAAAATAATACTGTTGAAAAAGCAAAAGTAGAAGATAATAAAATAAAAAATAAAAAACAAAGTAGTTATGAAGAATTAGAAAAAAGTTTAGAAAAAGCAATACCAAAACCAATAGCATTAAACGAAGACTTCATAAAAGAATTAGAAAAAAACCTCGGAGGAAAAATAACAATAATAATAGAATAAAAAAAACAATTATAAAAAAATTTAAAACTTTTTTTAATATAGTAAATTATATAAATGAAAAAACTATTTTTAATCTGAAAGTATAAGATTATCTATTTTTGTGGTGATACTATGAGTTTGGTAGCTTTAGATAAAAAAAATGATGAGTATATAAACTTCTTAAAAAAAGAGTACGGTTTCAAATCTAAGAAAGAAACTTTGAATTTTATCGTTGAGAAATTTAGAGAAAGACAAAAATTTGAAGTAAGAGAAGATTATATCAAAAAATTAAAAAAAATATCTAAAGGAAAACACTATTCTGAAAAAGAAGTAAAAGAGGTATTAAAGAGTGTATGATTCTGCTTTTAGTGAAGTTCTTTTTAAAAAATTAAAAAAATTAAAAACTAAAGATATTTCTCTTTTCAATGCTTTAATGAAAAAAATAGATCAGATAAAAGAAAATCCTTACTCTAATTTTAAACCTTTAAGACATGATTTGAAAGGATTTTATAGAGTTCATATCGGGCATTTTGTTTTAATATTCTCTATAGATAAAAAAAATAAAAAAGTTATCTTTGAAGACTTTGACCATCATGATAAAATTTATAAATTGTAGTTTTTAAGGTTTTATTCCTATATCTCTTTGTAAATTAAAATATCTTTTCAAATACATATAGATATTTCTAACTTCATCTTTTAATTCTTCTTGATATTCATCCATTTCTGGTCTGAACAAGAATTTTTCAAAAATAATTCTAAAATACCAAGATAAAGCATTACCTTCATATTTGCTTTCAAAATCTGTAATAAATTCTCCTTCAATTTCAATTTTAACTTTACCTTCTTTCAAAACAGCTTCTCTACCTTTATATTTAACTTTAACTTCTTTCATATCATTAAAAAAAACATCAACAACAATATTAAATTTTACATATTCATTAGGACTTCTACTAAATTCTGTCTCCCAAAAAATATATTTTTTATCTTTTTTAACAACTTCTTCAACAACAGGTTCTTCAGCAATATACATTCTTTTAAAAAACCAATCATAAATTAAACTATAAATTTCTTTACTGTCAAAAACACCTTCATAAGATATTTCTTTTTTAACAATTTTTCTCTTTTCAGCCAAAAAAACACCTTTCAATTTTTATCTCTTAAAACTTTAGCAACTTCCATGCCTAAAGTTTCTTTTATACTTCTAACGTAAGATCTAACTTCATTATAAAGTTTATCACCATATTTTACATTTAATTCTCTTTTAGCAATATAATCAGTGTATAATTTAAAAAGTTTTTTAGTAAAACTAGTATTTTTTAAAAAGTGAGTTCCATAAACATCACTATAACCTAATTCGACATGACTTTTAACTTCTACTTTTCCTCTACCATAATACAAATCATTACTTATCTTTTTAATATCTAAAAAATGAATGTGGGTTTCAATAACATATTTAGCAAACTCATCAACTTTTCTTTCAGAAACAATTTCAACCTCAACTTCATTCCCTAAATCTGTAAAATTACTTTCATGACTATCATAACCTTGACTTTTCAAATATTTTGTAAGAGAAGAATAAAGTTTTTTAAAACTAAACTCTCCTTTATATTTAAAAGTAGCTGAAAACGAATTAATCCTATCCATAAAAATAAAATAAAACCTTATTTCTTTTAAATTTTGCTATTTTTAACATTATTTGTTAAAATATTAACAAAAAGTTTAAAACTAAAAAAAGCATTCCAACAATTATGAATGTTAAAGTTTCTGATATAATGAATACAAAACCTGTTTCTATAAAACCTTATTTGTCTGTTAAAGAAGCAGCAAAAATAATGAGAGAAAAAGATGTAGGAAGTTTAATAATAGAACACAACAATTTTTTATTAGGAATACTAACAGAACAAGGAATAGTTCATAAAATAGTTTCAAGAGGAAAAGATCCTGAAGAAACAAAAGTAGAAGATATAATGAAAAGTCAAATAGTAACTGTAAAACCTAATGATAATATTGATTATGCAATGTCTTTAATGCTTACAAGAAATATAAGACAGTTGCCTGTTGTAGATGAGAATAACAAGTTAATAGGAATAGTAACAAGAAATGATATTGTAAAAGTACAACCAGCAATATTAAACATTTTACATGAAAGAAAAAACATGGATGAAAGTTATGATTTAACATTAAAAGAAAAAATAAAAGAAATAAACGAATTTAATAATATAGAATAATCACATTCCTAAATTTCCTATATTTCCCATCATTCTTTGTAATTTTTTAGGATTTTGTCCTTTTAACATTTTAACCATTTTTTTACTTTGCTTGTATTGTTTTAACAAAGCTTTAACATCACTATATTCTGTTCCTGAACCTTTGCTTATTCTTTCAATTCTAGAAGAAGAAATAATTTCAGGATTTTCTAATTCTTTTTTAGTCATACTGTCTAAAATATACTTCCATTTTTCAATATTTTTTTCTTGAGATTGTAAAGCTTCTTTAGGCAAATTTAATTTAGAAAAGCCAGGTATTAATTCTAAAACTTTGCTTAAAGGACCCATTTTTCTCATTGCTTTCATCTGTTCATACAAATCTATAAGGTTAAAATCTCCTTTCATAAACTTTTTTTGTATATCAACAACATCTTCTTCTTTAAACGCTTCTTCAACTTTTTCTAACAAACCTTTAAGATCTCCTAAACCGAGTAATCTTCCAACAAAACCTTCAGGGTCAAAACTTTCTAAATCTGAAATTTTTTCACCAGTACCAATAAATACAACTTTAGCACCTGAAACAGCACAAGCAGTCAAAGCACCTCCTGCTTTTGCAGTACCATCAAGTTTAGTAATAATAATTCCTGTAATGTTAGCAGCTTCATGAAAAGTTTTAGCTTGTTTTTCAGCAGATTGACCTATATCAGCATTAATAACTAACAAAACTTCAGAAGGATTAATTTTTTCTTTTAACAATTTAATCTCATCAATCAATTCAGTGCTTAAAGCATCTCTACCAGCAGTATCAACAATAACAATATCATAATTATCATATTTGTCTTTAAAACTTTCAAAAATTTTTAAAGCATCTTTCTCTCCTTTAATACCATAAAAATCAACATTGGCCTGTTCAGACAAAGTTTTTAATTGTTCATAAGCAGCAGGCCTCCAAGTATCAGTTTGAACAGTAGCAACTTTATAACCTCTTGTCTTATAATATTTAGCAAGCTTTCCAGCAGTAGTTGTTTTTCCAGAACCAAAAAGACCTACAAGCATAATAAAACTAGGTTTTTTATCTAAATTTAATGTTCTTTGTTCTTCACCTAAAAATTTAACAAGTTCATCATAAACAATTTTAACCAAATGATCTTTTTTACTCAAACCGGAAGGAGTTTTTTCATTTTTAATCCTATTTTTTATGTTTTTAGTCAATTCAAAAACGAGTTTAACATTAACGTCAGAAGATAATAAAGCTTTCTGCAAATCTTTAATCAATTCATTAATAACAGTATCATCAACAAATAAAGAATTTTTAACTTTATCAAAAGCATTCTTCAAACCAGAACTTAATTTATCTAACATAAAATAAAAGAAAAACAAATGCATTTAAAAAAGTTTAGAAAAAAGTAAAAAATATAAAGTATATATTGAAAGTTTAAAAACAAAAATATTATTCTTAAAATATGAACGTTTCAAAAAACAATACTCTTCCTTATTTATATAGTAATTTTAAAAATTCAAATTTAAAAAAAATAGAAATTATAGGTTCAAAAGAATCTTTAGAAACAATACTTACTGTTGAAATTGATAAAAAAACTAAAGAAAAAAATTTTCAATATTTTTTATTATCAGGTTACGGTCTTTTATACTCTTTATTTTTTTATTCAACAGTTCCTGTTGTTCAATACAACACAGAATTTAGACATTTTGCTGCAATTTCATATGTAACATTAAGTGTTGTAGCACGCTTTTTGTTTATAAAGCATATAAATAAAAAGAAAGAATTAGAAGAACTACAAAAAACTTACATTTCATTTCTTGAAAGAATAAAAAGATATAACAATCCAATACTTTTATGAATGTTTTTTTAAAAAAAAACAATGAAAAAACGAAAAGTTTATAAATAAAAACAATTTCTGTTTATAAATATTGCTATTTAATTAAACTTTTATATTAACTACAAAGTAATTCTTAAACAGTGACTTTTTAAATTTTTTAGACGAAAAAAATAAAAAAAATGACAAAAACTTTTAATCAAAAATCATTATTATAGGTGAAAATGATGTCAGAAGAATTTATAAAAAGATGCCCAGAATGCGGTTCAACAAACTTATTTGTAAATAAAGAAAAAGGAGAAATAATTTGTAGAAATTGCGGTTTAGTAATAGAAGAACAAATGATAGATCCAGGACAAGAATGGAGAGAATTTGAAGATGACACTTCTTCAAGAAGAAGAGCAGGAGCACCAATGACATACACACAATACGATCAAGGATTAGGAACAGACATAGGAAGAAAAACAGATATAAACAAATTAACAGGAAAAACAAGAAACAAATTTTTCAGATTAAGAAAATGGCAATACAGAATTTCAACAGCAATAGAAAGGAATTTAAAATTAGCATTAGCAGAATTAAAAAGAGTAGCATCAATATTAAAACTACCAAAATCAGTAGAAGAAGAAGCAGCAAGAATATACACATTAGCAGTGCAAAGAGGATTAGTAAGAGGAAGAAGCATGGAATCAGTAGTAGCAGGGGCATTATACGCAGCATGCAGAAGACACGAAGTTCCAAGAACATTAGATGAATTAAGCGAAGCAAGCAACATAGAAAAAAAAGAAGTAGGAAGAACATACAGATTCATAACAAGAGAACTAAATATGAAAATATTACCAAGTAATCCAGCTGATTATATAGCAAGATTTGCATCAGCATTAAGATTAAACCCAGAAACACAAAGTCACGCAATAGAAATATTAGAAGAAGCACAAAAGAAAGAATTAACCTCAGGAAGAGGACCTACAGGAATAGCAGCAGCAGCATTATATGTAGCAGCATTATTACATGGAGAAAAAAGAACACAAAGAGAAGTAGCAGATGTAGCAGGAGTAACAGAAGTAACAATAAGAAACAGATATAAAGAATTATTAGAACAATTAAATTTAGAAGAACAAATAAAAAAATTAAAAAAAAGAGGCAGAAGCAAATTAAAAGAAATACAACAATAAAATACTAAAAAAATTTAAAACCTTTTAAATTCTACTTCTAAAAAAATGAAAAGGAATAAAAAAATTAAAGAAAAAAACAAAAAGTATTCTGAATTTGATATTAAAGTATTTGAACTAATAAAAAAAATTCCAAAAGGAAAAATAACAACATACAAAGAAATAACAAAAAAGTTAAACACAAAAAATTATAGAAGAATAGGATTAAGTTGTAAAAAAAGTCCAGGGATAAAAAAAGGAATTCCATGTCATAGAGTAGTAAATAGTAAAGGATATTTACACGGCTATAATAAAGGTTTAAAACAAAAAAATGAATTGTTAAAAAAAGAAGGAATAAAAACAAAAAAAGTAAAAATAAAAAATAACAAAAATATATCTGAAAAAACAAACTATAAAATTGACTATAAAATTATAGATTTTGAAAAAAAATTATGGTGTTTTGATGGATTTTAAACTATTTAAAAAAAATGTATTGTCAAAAATAGACAAGTCAAAAAAAGGAAGTATAGATGAAAAAATAAAAAAATTATGTGATACAATAAATGAAAATGAAAACTTTGTAACATTAAGCAGTTGTTCAGGAAGAATACTGTTAATAAAAGTGCCTGAAAATCAAAAAAAACATTTATCGGAATGGTTAATAGTAACGCATAATTTAGCAAAAACAAAAGAAGTTTACAATACAATAAAAAAATTTGAAGAAAAAACGAAAAAAGAAAATAAAAAAGAATCAAAAATAGAAAAAAAGAAAGAAAAAATGCCTTTTGAAATTTATTTTAAAATGGAAGCAGCAATATTACATGTAGCTTGTAAAAATAAAAAAGATGCATTTAAATTAATGGAAATAGCTAAAAAAAACGGTTTTAGAAGAGTAGGATTAATATCTGACAAAAAAAATACAGTAGAATTAATATGTAATGAAAACATTTCAATGCCAATATACGATTATGAAAAAAAAGAATTTATAATAGATGAAAAAACATTATCATTCCTAATAAAAAAAGCAAATAAAAAATTAAAAAAATCCTGGAAAGCAATAAACAACTTAGAAAAAGAATTTAAAAAAATTTTTTGAAAAATTTTAAGCCGCTTTTTTTAATGCTCCTTTTGGGAAAAGTCCTTTAAGAACTATTTCATCTAAAGTTTTAGCTCTTTTTTCTGCTTCTTCAATAATTTCTTTATCGATTTCTTTTCCAGGTGCTAATTTTGTAATTTGATAAAATCTAGCTGCAGAAGGAACTTTTTTCTCTAATGCAATTTCTGGCAATGCTTGGTATTCTGAGAATGCTATTTCTAAAGCTTCTCTTATTCCTGTATCAACATCTTTTGGTTTTCTTCCTAATGTTTCTTCTAATAAGCTTATAGCTTTTTCACTATTTCCTAAATACATTGTTGAAATATTTGTTCTTACTTCTCCATATACTGCTGGGAACGGCATTCTGTCTATACTACTATCTAATGCTTTTTTTAACTCATTATATCTTTCTGCATTGCTTATAGATTCTACTAAACTGACCATATCTAAACCATAAGAAGATACAAGACTGTTAAATCTGTTATTTGCAACAAGTTCTTCATAACTTCCTTCAGCTTTTATTCTATCCATGTTTCCATCTATATTTATAATATCTTTCATAATTTTATAAACTTGATTAATAACTCTAATTCTAAAATCAGGTACTTTTTCAAGATCAATATCTCCTGGTTCTTTTCCCATTCCATGCTCTTCTGCTATTCTGTTGATTTCAACATACATTTTCATTTTTAAGAAATCTGAAATTTCTCTATGCTTTGCAACTCTTAATAATAAATAGTTTTTAAAGTCATTTGAAAGTTCTTTTTGATATAAAGAATCTCCTCCTTGAACGTAAGTAGTTTCTTCAACACCATTTCCATTTGTAGTATAAGATTGAATTGCTTCTTTAGGAACGCTAAGGCCGCTTGGTGTTGTTACCATTTCCATTTTTTTTCACCTTGATTTTTTAATTATAATATTTTGGTTTTTTTTACTTTTTAGTAGTTAATATAGTTTACTTATATTTAAATGTTTCGTTTTATTTATAAATGATTTTATTAAAATAAATGCAATTGTGAAAAAGATAATTTTAAATACTCACAACAATTCTTTTTTGAACCAATAATTTTTTAATATTTTAATAGAGGTGCTTTTTTATGGAAAGAAAATCAAACAAAATAATATTTATATTATTAATAGGAATATTTTTAATTTCATTAACATTTAATTCTCAAAATGTTAATTCTGCAGATTTAAAACAATTAGCAGAACAATTAGTTGGAGGATTAGATGATAGAACAAATAATAATTCTAATGATAATTCAACAAATTTAACTGAAGGAATAGAAAAAACAGATATAAGAAGAGGAATGGTTATAGCAAAACCAGAACTTATGAATAATGATAATGATGAAAATAGTACTGAAGACAAAACAAACTCTACAAAAAGAATAAGAGAAGGAGGAAGATATGTAAGCATACCAACAAAAGATATTATTAAAATTGCTAGAAAACCTTCTCAAAATGGAAATGCTTTATACTGGTGTCCTGCTTTAGAAGATTATTTTGATTCATACACTTTTATACTTCCAGAAAAAAAAGTGTATAATGACACTTTTTCATTATTAGTAAAAGAAAAAAACATTTCAAACTATTCTTTTAAAATTGTGGTTGTTAAAAAA
>WIAN01000022.1 GCA_015519985.1 Candidatus Woesearchaeota archaeon
AATAAAACCTCCTCCAATTAAAACAACATCATTACTTTCTTCAAATTTTTTTCTTAAAAAAGAAATATAATCAAAATTTTTATACACATAATAAACTCCTTCAATATTATCTAAAATTTTAAATTCATCATTAACCTTATATTTTAACTTTCTAGGTTTTGAACCTGTAGCTAAAACAATTTTATCATAAGAAAAAACATTATTCTTTTTAGTATAAACTTTTTTATTATTATAATCAACTTTTAAAACATCATCAATTAAAAGATCAATATTCAAATCATTATAAGGTTCAGGAAGCATATTTTTATCAGGAGACAAAGTAGTAAAAACATAAGGAATACCGCAAGGAATTTCAAGTTTATCATTACCTCTAATAACTAAAACTTTTTTGTCAGAAAAATTTTTTTTAAACTCAACAGAAAAAGATAAACCTGCAACTCCTCCACCAATAACAATAACATCATAAAACATTTTGGAAACACCTCAAAAAAATTATTAATTTGTTTTAATAACTCCTTTATTTATTAACTTTTTCAAAAACTTATAAGCTTGATCATAACCTTGTTGTATAGCTAACTTACTTTTAGACAAACTAATACTACCAATATTATCAACACTAGGAGAAAATAAAGGAAGATTATGCTTTTTAATATACTCAATTTTTTTATTAATAGTATCATTACTCATCAATTCTAAAGTATGCATAATGCTACCATATAAAGTATTAACATTATAACCTGTAAGACTAGTTTTTACTTCAGCACACAAAACTTTTTTAGATTTAAAAACTTCAAAAGGCAAAGGATTAGAAAGATCACCATCAACTAAAAATTTATTATCAAAATTTACATGAGGAAAAACACCAGGAATAGTAAAACTAGCTTTAAGAACAGTATTAAAAGAACCTTCAGAATAAATATAATTCTTTCCTGATAAAAAGTCAGTAGTAGAGATGTAAGTTTTAACATTTAATTCTTCTAAATTTTTAACACCTGTAAGTTTTTCAATTCTTTTAATAATTTTATCAGCAGAAAACAAAGCACCTCTGCCTGGTCTTAAAGGTTTTAAAAGAGAAATATAATTTCTAGTTTTATATTCTAAAACTTTATTATAAATTTCTTCAAAATTTTCAGAAGCTAAAAAAATAGACATTACAGCTCCAGCACTACTACCAGAAACACTTTTAACCTTAATATTCAAATCAAACAAAGCTTTAGAAAAACCAAGATGAGAAAAACCTCTAAAACCACCTCCTGAAAGAGCAATATTATAACCTTTTTTTGAATGAAAACTCATAAAAAATCACACTTACATTTTTATTTTTTATCATTTTTTCTTACTTTTTTTAAAGAGACTTTTCCATTCAAAAAATTATCAAAACCTTCAATAGTTTTTAAAACTTCAACAGGAACAGCAAAAACAACAGTATTGCTTTGATCACTGCTCAAATCATTAATGCTTTGTAAAGTTCTCAAATGTAAAGCTCCAGGAGAAGAAGATAAAATTTCAGCAGCTTTAGCTAAATTTTTAGCAGCAATAACGTCTCCTTCAGCTTTAATAATAACAGCTCTTCTTTCTCTTTCAGCCTCAGCAGCTTTAGCCATAGTTCTAATCATACTTTCAGGCAAATCAATCTTTTTCAATTCAACAGCTTCAATATTAATACCCCAAGAATCAGTTTGTTTATCAACAATACTCCTAATCCTTGCAGAAACAGAATCTCTATTAGCTAAAAGTTCATCTAAAGTAACTTCACCAATAACATTTCTCATAGTAGTTTGAGCAAGTTGAGAGACAGCATAAGAAAAATTTTCAACTTCTAAAACAGCTTTAACAGGATCTTCAACTCTATAGTATAAAACAGCATTTACAGTAACACTAATATTATCTTTAGTAATACATTCTTGTTCAGGAACATCAACAGTTTTAACTCTAGTATCAATAACAACAACTCTTTGAATAATAGGAATAAGAATTTTCAAACCAGGATTAAAAAGATAAGAATATTTACCAAGAGTAAAAACAACTCCTCTCTCATATTCATTAATAATTCTAAGAGTAGAAAAAAATAAAATACTTCCAAAAATTATAATAGCAGACAAAACTCCAGGATCCAAAAGACAACACCTCGAAATAGTTATTAAAATATAAAAAAACTAAAACAACAATAGTTTATAAAAGTTTTGAAAAAAAGAAAAAACAATAATAAAAAAAACATTAAAAAAATTATAAAAAAACAAATAAAAAATCAAAAATAAAAGAAAAAAACAAAAAGAAAAACAAACAAAAAACATTAAAAAAATTTTAAAAATTTTTATTCTTCTTCGCTTTCTCTTCTAATAACTTTAACAGAATCTAATTTTAAAGTTATTGGAATGCTTTTAGCTGCTTCTAAAAGATTAACAACAACTTCTTCTTTAACAGGATCTACTCTTACAACTTTTGCTTTTTCTCTCTTAAATGGTTCTGTAATAATTTCAACAATATCATTCTTTTTAATAACAACTTCTGCTTGTTTAGAAGGTTCAACCATTTTTTCAACTTCACTATAATCAATAGCAGAATTTAAAACTCCTTTAGCATAAGGAATTTTATAAGCAGCTTGAGCAGCATCTTGATAAGAAGCAGCTTCTACAAAAATATAACCTCTCATACCATGAGCTTTCATAACACTATAAATTTTATACTTTTTTCTTTTAGCATTAGCACTTAAAAAATCAACAACTTGATCTTCTCTATTAGCAGCTGTTCTAACAGCAAATAATTTAGAAGATTCTTTTTCTTCTTCTTGTTTAGCAAAATCTTCATTATCAACATAATCTTCTGTTTTCAAAAAAACCACCTAAAACATGCTTGTTAAAATTTTATCAATTAAAAATATTAAAAAACCAATAGCTCCAATAATTAAAAGTCCAGCACCAGTAACTTTAACTAACATTTTAAATTCTTCCCAATCTGGCTTTTTAGTAACTCTCAACACTCTTTTACACTCATTAAAAAATCTTTTCAATTTTAAAAAAGTCTTTTTAACCATAAAAAACCACAAACCACAATTTTATTATCTTAACTTATCATTCTATTTTTTATTTTATTTTTTATTTGAAGTTAAAACTAAAAGATAAAAAAATCTTTTAGAACAAAAATAATGAAAACAAAAAGAGTTTATAAAGGTTTCTAAAAAAAAGGTTTTTACTCTTTATTCATAAATTCTTCTCTTACTTCCATCCAAATTTTACCTAAAAGATTTTGACCGTCCCTATTAGGGCCCCAGCCCCAAACAGCATCTCTCCAAGAATCTTCTATAATTTCTCTGTTTCCTGATTGTAACAATTTTTTCAAAACATAAGGATGTTGTTTTACTTTATGTCTTAAAATATCTTTCATAACATCTTTTTTAATATTATCCCATTCAGGATCAGCAAATTCTTTATTTTCATAAGCTATTTTTTGTGCATCATGAGCAGACTTCGCACTTTTTATTTTTTCAAAAAGATCCTTATTAGTTTTAATAAACTTCATTGCTTGATAAGCATGTTCTGAAGTAGGAAAAACATGCCCTTTATATTCTACTTGAAAAGAAGAAAAATTATCAAAAACATAAAATTCTTTAGGATAAAAGAAAATTTTATCATCAGGTCCAGGTTGGTTTACTCTATCATGACAATCCTTTTTTTCCATAAAAAAAAGAAGTAAAAAAAAGTATATAAAAATTTGTATTCTAAAAAGTATAAAAAAAGTAAAAAAAAGGTTTTTATTCTAAAAAGTCAATTCCAAAATTGTTTTTAATAGCATCTTTTAAATTTTCATCATTCAAAGGCAATTTTGGTTTGTTACCTAAAATTTGAAGACTTCTAACTCCTGTAACAATAATCATAACTTTCAATTGTTTATCTAAATCTTTATTGATACTAGCTCCCCAAATGATTTTAGCATCTTCACTTAATTTAGAAGAAACTTCTTCTAAAACAAGTTTAGCTTCTGCCAAAGTCATATCAGGACCTCCCAATACATTAATCAAAGCACCAGAAGCACCTCTAATATCAGCATCAATCAAAGGATTGTTAATAGCTTTATCAATAGCTTCTCTAGCTCTATTTTCACTTTTACTCTCTCCTAAACCTATAAGAGCAGTACCTCCATTACCCATAACTGCTTTAATATCAGCAAAATCCAGATTAATCAAACCTTCTCTAGTAATTAATTCTGCAATACCTTTAACAGCATTAGTTAAAATTTCGTCTGCAAGTTTAAAAGCAGTATGTAAAGGCAAATCAGGAGCTAAATCTAAAAGTTTATCATTAGGAATAACAATTAAAGTATCAACAACAGCTTCTAACCTTTCTAAACCTTGAACTGCATTTTCAAACCTTTTTTTACCTTCCATAGTAAAAGGCATAGTAACAATAGCAACTGTTAAAATACCTTTTTGTTTAGCAATTTCAGCAACAACAGGAGCACTGCCAGTTCCTGTACCTCCTCCTAAACCTGCAGTTACAAAAACCATATCTGCACCTTCTAAAGCTTCATGAATCATTTTAGAAGATTCTTTAGCAGCTTCCTTACCAAGTTCAGGATTACTACCTGCACCCATACCTTTAGTTAAAGATTTACCTATCAAAATTTTTTTATCAGAAGTAGTATATAATAAGTCTTGAGCATCAGTATTTACAGCAATAGTTTCAACTCCTTTAACACCAACTTCAGCAATTCTATTAATAGTATTATTACCTCCACCACCACAACCAACAACTTTAATCCTAGCATTATTTTCAGCAAGCAAAGCTTTCAATTCAGAATCTAAATCGTCAAAAGAATTAGTATCAGCAGGACTGATAGAAATATTACTTTCTACAGAATTTTCTGCAGGAATATTAGATTCATAAACATTATTAGATTTGTCAATATTGTTATTAACATTATTTTCATTTTGATAATTATTTGACTTCATTTTTTCAATAAAATCTTCCATAACAAAAACCCCCACAAAGATAAACATAAAAATTATTTTATATTATTTTCTACTTAAAAATTAAAACTACAAATAAAAGATATATTATTAATTTATAAATATTACCAAAATAAAGAATATAAATAAAAATCAAACATTATCAGAGTTGTCTTTCAAAATTAATCTTCTTAATTCATTATAAACGTTTTCAGGAGTTCTAATAGATTTTAAAACTAACTCATAACCTTTAGTACTACTACCAGGAGTCTCCAAAAAAATAGAACCCAAATCAAAAAACCTCTCAAAAAAACCCTTACGCAAAGACAAATTAACAACCCTAGAATAAGGCAAAACCTTCTTAGAAACAGAAAAAAAACCAAAAAAATACTCAACCCTATCAGAAAAAAACCTATACTCAGTATGCTTCAAAGAAATATATGCAACTAAAACAACAAGAA
>WIAN01000023.1 GCA_015519985.1 Candidatus Woesearchaeota archaeon
CTACAATCACCAGCAATACAAACCCTAGAAGACAAAACACTATCAGAAACAGAAACATTACCAACAACACTCAACCTAGAAGAAGGAGAAGAAGTACCAACACCAACAAAACCAGAAACAGTCAAATTATCAAGAAAAGAAAAATTACCACCACCAAAATCACCACCAAAAACACCAGGCTTAATCTCCTCAGCAGGATGAAAAACAGCAGAAAAAACACTAAAAGAAAAAAAAACTAACAAAAAAAATACTATTGTTGCTGTAATAAAATTTTTGTTCCCCACGAATAAAAATAAAATTATTTCTATTTATAAATTTTTCTAAACTATTTATTTTTTTTTCTTTTTTTCTAATTCTATTTTTGCTAATACTAAATTGTGCATTCTTTTTAAAAATTCTTGTTTGTCTTCTATTTTTATTAAATCGCTTCTTCCTTGTATTACTAAGTTGAATGAAAATGGACTTGGTATTCCTAAATTTATTTCTTCTACTTTTATTTTGTTTTTTTCTATTCCTTCTACTATTTTTTTTGCATTTTCTATATCCATCATGTCTTCTAATACTTCTCTTTTTGCTTCTTTTAATATTGGAAAATTTTTATCTATTTCTCTTATTGTTTTTAATATTCTTATACTGTTTAATTGTTGTCTTCCTGCTGTTTTTGTTCTTCCCATATAATTTCTTAATATCATTAAACTTCTTGCTGCGCAATGTCTAAATCTTCTGTTTAATATTTCTGTTTTTTCTATTGCTTCTTCCATTAATATTCTTAACTTTTCTGATTTTAAATAGCTTAATGTTTTTTTTAAATTGAATTCTTTTGTCGTAACTATGTAAAAGCCGTTGTCTGTTACTCCTATTTGTAAATTTGTTTTGTGTATTTTTCCTGCTATGTATGCTATTGCTCTGCTTAATACATCGTTTACTCTTCTTCCATACAATGAGTTGAATAATAAATATTTGTAGCCGTCTTGTATGTATCTTTCTACTATTATATGTTCATGTGTTGGTATATCATAAAATAAGTATTGTTCTTTCATATAATTGTATACTGCATTTATTGTTTTTTTGTCTGTTAAATATAAATATTCTTTTATATATTCTTTTATTTTTTCTTCTTTCTCTTTATAATTAAATAATTCTTTTATTTTTTTTCTAAACTTTCCTATTTCTATTGCTAAATCAAAACTTAAAGGTAACATTTCAGAAACCCAATTTGGTATGGTTGGAGGTATATCTACGCTTCCTTTTACAAATGCTGTGTTTCCTTTAGAATGTAAAAAAATATATTTTTCTCCTCCTAATACGAATACATCGTTTTTTTTTAATCTTTCTAAGAATGTTTCGTCTATTTTTCCTATTATTTTGTCTGTTCCTTGCAATTTTACTTTTACATAGCTTTCATCAGGTATTGTTCCTATGTTTGTCATGTATATTATTCTTGCTGTTTTTCCTCTTGCTCTTATGTAGTTTTTTCCATTTTTTTCTTCATAATATATTTTTGGATACACGTTTTTTTCTTCTAACAATTTGTGTTTTCCTGACAAGTATTCTATTATGCTTTTGTAATCTTCATATTTTAAATTGTGATAATTGTAGCTTTGTCTTATTATGTTGTATAATGTTTTTTCTTCAAATTCTTCGTTTAATGAAAATCCAAATATTTGTTGTGCTAATACGTCTAAAGAATTTTTAGGTATGTGTATTTTGTCTATTTTTTTTTCTTTTGCTGCTTTTAATAACAAACTGCATTCTATTAAATCGTCTCTATCCATTACTATTATTCTTCCTTTGCTTGTTTCATGCAATTTGTGTCCTGCTCTTCCTATTCTTTGTATTGCTCTTGCTACGCTTTTTGGACTTCCTAATAGTATTACTAAATCTACATAACCTATGTCTATTCCTAATTCTAAACTTGTGCTTGATACTACTACTTTTAATTCTCCTTTTCTTAATTTTTCTTCTATTGAATGTCTTAGTGTTTTGCTTAAACTGCTATGATGTGCTCCTATTAATGAACCTTTTTTTTCGTCAGAATAATATTTTGGAAATTTTTCTTTTAAATAATTTACAACTCTTTCTGTTGCGCTTCTTGTATTTGTAAAGATTATTGTTGTTTTGTGTTGTTGTACTAGTTCATGTATCATTTTGTACATTTTTGAATGTACTTTTTTTATATCTGTATTTATTAAATCTTCTTCTGGACTTAATACTTTTAAATCCATTTTTTTTAAATATTGTACATCTACTATTATTATTTTTCTTAAATTGTATTCTTCTGTTTTTGTTTTATAATTTATTTTATATTCATAACCTACTAAATATTTTGCTACTTCTATTAACGGTGCTACTGTTGCTGATAATCCTATTCTTGTTATTTTTGGATTGTAATATTGTAGTTTTTCTAAAGAAATTGATAAGTGTACTCCTCTTTTGTTTTCTGCTAATGCGTGTATTTCATCTACTATTATATAATCTGTTTTTTTTATTTTTTCTACAAATTTTTTTGTGCTTAATATTATTCCTAAACTTTCAGGAGTAGTTATTAGTATGTGAGGAGGCTTTCTTAACATTTTTTGTTTTTCACTTGCTGTTGTATCTCCTGTTCTTACTGCTACTCTTATTTTTGTTTTTTTTCCTATTATTTTTTCTATTTCTTTTAATGGTTGTATTAAATTTACTTTTATATCTTCATTTAATGCTTTTAATGGACTTACATATATTGCATAAATTTTGTCTTCTAAAAGATTGTTTTCTTCTAAATAGAATAATTCGTTTATTATTGCTAAAAATCCTGTTAGTGTTTTTGTCGCTCCTGTTGGTGCAGATACTAGTATGTTTTTTCTTTCATGTATTTCTTTTACTGCGTATAATTGTGGAATGCTTAAAGAAGGATATTTTTTAAAAAACCATTCTCTTATTTTTGGATGTAATATTTTTTTTACTTCTTCTTCCGTATTTGGTTTTTCTTTTACTATTATGTTTTCTTCTATTTCTCTATACATTTTAATCTTTTTTTAATTTTGATATTTTTTTTATTGTTTTTTTGTTGTTTTAATACCGTATATTTTTTTTGTTATAATATTGATTTTGTTTTTTTATTGTATTTCTATTTTATTTTTCTTTTTTATTGTTTTATTTCTTTTTTTGTTGTTTATTATTAGTATTTTTTATTGATGCTTTTTGTTGTTTTTCTTTTTTTCTTTGTTGTATTATTTTTTGTATTTTGTTTTTCTTCTATTTTTTTCTTTTTTTCCTTTGTTTTTTGTGCTTTTTTTACTTACGGTTTTCTTTACTATTTTTTTTATTTTTTTATTGCGTATTTTTTTGTTGTTTAACTATTTTATGATTTTAACAAAATATTAGCTTTTTTTAAGATAAGAATTTAGATTAAAATTTAATTAATATTTTTATAAATATTTTTTTTAGAATTTGAAATTTTGTTTGAGATTGTGTAGATAAAAGTTTTGTAAAAAAATTTTTTTATTTTTATTTTCTTGCTTTTTGTATTTTTCCTTTTAATAAAGCGTCTAAACTCTGATCGTTTACTTTAATTACTTGCCATCTGACTCCTGGAATATCTCCTTTTGCTCTTCCTTGTTTTCCTCCAATAC
>WIAN01000024.1 GCA_015519985.1 Candidatus Woesearchaeota archaeon
ATTTTATATTTTTTTTATAACAAAATTTTACTAATTTGTTTATTTCTTTAAAATTTTCACTTTTTTTGTTAAAAAAGTTTTCATAATCTTTTTTGTTTTTTAAAACAATGTTTTCTAAAGATTCTAATAATACATATTTTGGTTTTGTTTCTTTAATCAAACATTTTTGTATTAAAAAGTCATCAAAATAATTATGAGAATTTGAAAAAAATATAAAAAAATATTTTTTCATAAAAAAACCTCTGAAATAAATTAAAATAAGTTTCTAATTATACGTTTTGTTTTTATACCTAATATTTTTTTTCCAAAAAGTTTTTAAATGTGATTTTTTTACTGTTTTTTTAAGGCCTTGGGTGTTGTAGAGCAAAAAAACAAAAAAAATATTGTTTTTTTGGACAACACCTTTGTTTTGCGGGGCGATAATACGCAGAACGAAGAGATTTCTTTGTTCTGTAGATATTAATAAAGTAAAACAACGTAAGATGAATAAATTAAAAAATATAAATAAAATATATAAGGTGGTTTTTTTGGCTGAAGAAAAACAATTATTAGTACCTACAGATGTTTATTTGAAAGCAGGAGTTCATATTGGAACTAAATTTAAAACTAAATATATGGAGCCTTACATTTTTAAAATTAGACCTGATGGTTTAGCTATTTTAAATTTGAGTAAAATTGATGAAAAGTTAAAAGAAACTGCTAAATATTTAGCACAATATAATCCTGAAGATGTTCTTGTAGTTGCTAGAAGAGAAACTTCTTGGAAAGGAGCTTCTTTGTTTAAAAAAAGCACAGGTATTAATGTTATTACAGGAAGGTATCCTCCTGGATTGATTACTAATACAAATCTTGAAGGTTTTATTGAACCTAAAGTTTTGTTCGCTGTTGATCCTTGGCCTGACAGGAACGCTATTAAAGATGCTAAAAGAATGAATATTCCTGTAGTTGCTTTTTGTGATACTAACAATACAACTCAAAATATTGATGTTGTTGTTCCTTTAAATAATAAAGGAAGAAAAAGTGTTGGTCTAGCATTTTATATTTTAGCAAAAGAATATTTGAAAGAAAAAGGACTTATAAAAAGCGATGAAGAAATGCCTTACACCATTGAAGATTTTATGAGTGAAGAATAAAAAAAATTTTTTTTTGAAAACATTTATATAAAATTTTATTCTTCTATTTTTTTTATGGAAATTACTTTTTTAGGTACTTCTGCTATGGTTCCTACTAAGGAAAGAAATCAAAGCAGTTTTTTGTTAGAATATAATGGTAAAGGTATTTTGTTTGATGTTGGTGAAGGCACTCAAAGACAATTAAGAATTATTGGTAAAAGTCCTTCTAAAATTAATATTATTCTTATTAGTCATTGGCATGGAGATCATTCTTTAGGTTTGATTGGTTTATTACAAACTTTGTCTTCTCAAAATATTGAACATAAAATTACTATTATTGGACCTGAAAATACTAAAAAGAATATTGAATTGTTAATGGATATTTTTCCTTCTAATTTTTCTTTTGAATATGAAGTTTTAGAAGCAGAAGATAGTGTTTTTGATTTTGGTAGTTTTGAAATCCATACTAAAGTTTTATGTCATAATGTTAAATCTTTAGGTTTTAGTTTTGTTGAAAAAGACATTTTAAAGATTAAAGAAGAAAAAATTAAAGAAGAAAAAATTAAACCTGGACCTTGGCTTGGAAAATTACAGAAAGGTTTAGATTCTGAATATGAAGGTAGAATTTTAAAAGTTGAAGATTATACTTTTGTTGTTAAAGGTAAAAAAATTACTTATATCAGCGATACTCAACTTTGTGATAGTGTTTTTGAAATTGCTAAGGATAGTAATGTTATTATTAGTGAAAGTACTTTTACCAGAGAGCATGAAGATAAAAGTGTTTTGTATAAACATTTAACTTCTTCTCAAGCTGCTCTTGTTGCTTTGAAAAGCAATGCTGAACTTTTAATTTTAACTCATTTTTCACAGAGATATTCTGATCTTAATGATATGCTTTTTGAAGCTAAAGAAGTTTTTGAAAATACAAGGCTTGCTTTTGATTTTATGAAAGTTAAATTGTAGGTGGTTTTTTTGTCTATTCCTTATTCTAGGAGAAAAAGTAAAGGAAGTGTTTTTGAAAGACAACTTATTAAAATGTTTTGGGATTCTGGTTGGGCTGCTTCTAGAGTTGCTGGCAGTGGCAGCAGTAGTTTTTTTTCTCCTGACGTTATTGCTGGTAAGAATGGAAGGGTTATTGTTATTGAAGCTAAAGTTAGTAGTAGTAAAAAAAAGTATTTGACTAAAGAAGAAGTTTTACAGTTAAAAAAGTTTAGTGAAATTTTCGGTGCTGAAGCTTGGATTGCTGTTAAGTTTAAAAACAATAATGTTAAATTTGTTTCTTTGAATAATGTTGTTTTTACTGATAAAAGTGTTGTTGTTAGTGAAGATGATCCTTTTTTGTTTTCTTTTGAAGAATTGATAGAATAATTTTTTTTTGAAAAGTTTTTTAAATAACATTAGTATTCTTTATTTTTATGGATTTGGATTATGAAAAATTATTAGAAGGTGCTCAAAGTAAAATTCCTGAAAAAGTAAAGAAACATGAAAGGTTTGAAATTCCTAAAGTTAAAGGTCATTTTCAAGGTAATAAAACCGTTATTACTAATTTTTCTGAAATTGCTCAAGTTTTAGGTAGAGATCCTCAACATATTATTAAATATTTGACTAAAGCTTTAGCTGCTAGTATTGATTTTACAGGCAGTAATTTAATTTTAGGTAGAAAGATTAAATCTGATTTGATTAATGAGAAGATTAATTTTTATGCTAAAATTTATGTTATTTGTAAAGAATGTGGAAAACCTGATACTGAACTTGTACATCAAGATAGAATTTTGTTTTTGAAATGTCAAGCTTGCGGAGCTAAACATCCTATTACACAAAAATTATAAAGAGTATAATAAAATTAAGTATAACAAAATTCATACTTGTTTTTTTTGTAAAAATAAAAAGTTTTATAAAAGAATAATGTTTTATTTTTAAAATATTTTTAATTAAAAAGTATAAAGATAAATATAAGATAAAAAATAATAAAGTAAATATAATATTAAACGAATTTTTTTTGAGGTGTTTCCAAAATGGCAGTTTTAGATTTGCAAACTATTTTTTTAGCAGGTATTTTTGCTTTGTTAATTGCAATTGCTTTAAGTTTAAAACTTCTTTTCTATATTCAAAGAAGTTTGATTAGAATGGATGAAAATCTTATTAGGATTACTGCTAAACTTTTAGAGGAAGAAGATGAGATTGAACTTTTATTAAAAGAAGATTTGAAAAAAAATAATAAAAGCAGTAAAAAAAGTGTAAGTAAAAAAAGCACTAAGAAAACTTCAAAAGCAAAAAAAAGCAGTAGTAAAAGGAAAAGCAGTAGAAAGAAAAAATAAGAAGAAAAAAAACAAAATATTTTAAAACATTTCAACTAATTTTTTTCTAGTGATTTTATGGTTAGAAAGTTGTTTTTTAAAATTTCAAATGTTACAAAAAAGGTTATGGAAGATATTAAAAATGTTAAAATTCAAGGAGCTGAAAGTATTGCTTTTAAAGGAAGTGAAGCTTTTTATTCTGAATTGAAAAAACAATTGAATAATATTAAAGGTAAAAGCAGATTGTCTTATAAAGAATATTCTTTTTTGTTTGATTCTTTAAAACAAAAATTTTTGTCTTTAAGAAAAACAGAACCTCATTTGGAGAATAATATTCTTTTTTTAAAAGATTCTTTTGAAAGAAAGGAAGTTAAAAAAATAATTTTTGATTTAGAAGAAAAGTTTAAAATTTTAAAAGAACATAAAAAAACTGTTTATGAAAAAATCGCTTTTTTTTCTGAAAAAGAATTGAAAAAGTTTAATGTTTTTTATACTCATTGCCATTCTTCTATGGTTGTTAAAGCTATTTTGTCTTCTAATCCTAAAGTTGTTTATAATACTGAAACGAGACCTTTATTTCAAGGTAGAAAAACTGCTTTAGAATTGTCTGATAAAGTTTTAGTTAAACATTTTGTTGACAGTTATTTTTCTAGTATTATTCCTAAAGTTGATGTTGTTGTCTTAGGCACTGATGAAATTACTGAAGATTTTAGAATTATTAATAAAGTAGGTACTAAGAGTATTGTTTTGATTGCTGAAAAGTATAATGTTCCTGTTTATTTTGTTACTGATAGTTTTAAATTAAAGTTAAATTCTAAAAATAAGAGTGAAGAGGAACTTTTAGAGTTTAGAAGTCCTGAAGAAGTTTGGAATGTTAATAAAAAAAATTTGAAAGTTTTTAATCCTGCTTTTGAAATTGTTGATGGTAATAAAAAGAATATTAAAATTATTTGTGAAGAAGGAGTTTTTTCTGTTAAAAAATTTGTTAGTATCGCTAAAAAGAAAATTTTAGAAAATAAAAATTAAAATGAAAGAAATATAATAAAAAAAATTTTTTTATTTTATTTTTTTTGATGTTGTTGTAAAATTATTTTTTGTTCTGATTTTTTTTGTTAGTTTTTTTTATCTTTTTAATTTTAGTGTTGCTTTTAAACTTGCTATTGCATTTTTTATTTCTTTTACTTCTTTTTTGTTTTCTAATGGTTGCATTAACTCTCCGCATTCTAAACATTTAAAATGATATTTACTGCTCGTATGAAAATCTAATCTCATACAATTGTTTGGACATTCAAAATACAATGTTTTTTTTTCTCGTTCTAATCTTCTTTGTAATGCTTTTATTTTTTCTTCATTGTGTTTAAAGAAAGCTGATAAAATGTTTTCGTGTTTTAAATACCAATAGTATGTATACCATCCTATTTTTGGATCTTTTCTTCTGAAAAAACCTACATATCCTTTGCTGTGTAGTTGGTATAATAAACTTCTTGTGTAATTTACGTCTTTGTCAAATCTTTCTGCTAATTCTAATTCTGACATTTCTTTTTTTCTCTTTAATGGCTTTATTATTTTTAAGAATTCTTCTCCTAATGTTTCTTTTACAACAACATCAGCGAGTTTTTTTGACTGCCCAATTAACCCCATTATTATATAGTAGTAGTTATATTATATTTAAATATTTCGTTTTTAAACCTTTTTTTGTTGTTTTTTCCTCTAAAATTTTTTATTTTTTATTCTTTTCTTGCTAATATATAGACGAAAGGAAGATTTTTTATTCTTTTTATATCTTCTTCTTTTATTATGTTTTTTTCTTTTAGAAAGTTAATTGTTTTTTCTCCTGCTGCTATTATCATATAAGAAGTTTCTATTTCTTTGAATAATTCTTTTTCTTCTTCTTTATTTTTTTCATCTATTTTTTTTCCTTTGTAAAAGTTTGATGTAAAATCTAATTGTAATTCTTCTGTTTCTATTTTTTTGTTTAATAATTCTTCGTCTATCATTGCTGTTATTTTTTGTCCTTCTTGATTCGTATGTGTGTTTATTATCATAATATTCACCTTAAAAAAATTTGATTAAAACCATTCTCCTAATCCGAGTTGTTTTTCTTTATCTCTTCCAAATAATTCTTCTATTTGTTCATCTAATAATTCTATGCTTTGTTTTAAAAAAGGTTTTAACTTGTATGCTTTTGCTAAACTTTTTGCGGGTTCTAAATATTTTACTACACTTCCTTCTGAAATTGTAAATATTATTTTTCCTCCACAAACTGTGCATTTTCCTTTTAATGGAGGCCTTCTGTATTTTTCATTACAATCTACACATCTAAATTTTTGTTGTGAAAACTTTCTGAAATTTCCTTTTATATCTCTTAGCAAATGTCTTTCTATTACTAGTCTTGCAACATCATCTTCATCTACTGCTTTTATTTTGTATGCTAAATTCATTTGTCCTTTTAATTTTTCTTCCATTGAAGGTAATAGTTTGTATGCTGAACATGTTGCTCCTTCATTTATATCATTTGTGTCGTGTGTAAATCCCATTTTTTCATATTGTTTTTCTTCTCCTAAATGGTTTCCTAAAACGTCTATTTTTACTTCCCATGGCATTTTGTATTCTTCTGCTTTTTCATATAATTCTTTAGGATACTTCCAAGGAATGTCTAATTTATGAACCATGTCATCTACTTCTGAAGGGTCTAATATTGAAGTTAATACTAATGGTGCATCCATTGTTCTGCTTCCTCTTTTATCAGGCAAGTATTCTCTTGAAAAGTTTAATAAACCGTCCATTAACATTATTACACAACTTTCATCTCCGTCTGTGTCTCTTCTCATTGCTGCGTGATACAATGGATGGCATAACATTGATTGGCTTTTAGAATATCCTATTACTCTTCCTATTATTCCTGCACTTGTATGTGGAGCTAAACCTATTACTATGCTTCCTACTGTATCTTTTTTGTTTTTAAAATTATAATATCTTTTTAATCCGTAAAGTTTTTCTAACTCGTCATCTACAAATTTTCCTATTCTGTATAATATTTCGTCAGCCCCTTCATCTGGACTGTCTGGGCTTGCTCCTAATATTATGTCTTGCGGTTTTAATTCTAATATTTGTTCTTCATTTTCTAATGGTTTTCCATAAATATCTTTATCATAACCTAATTCTTTTAATTTTTCTATGCTTGTCCCTATTTCTTTTGGTTTGAAGTGTGTTATTGGTAATTCTGTCATGTCGTATCTTATTGTTCCGTCTTTATTTACATATACATCGTTCATTGCTCTTAATATTCCTTTTGATAAATGTTCTGGTATGTGTGTTTTGTTGCTTGTTCCTCTTACTCCTTTTATTAAATTTGGAAATTCTTTTGTTTTTAATGTTTTTAATGCGTCTTGAAAATAATATTTTATGTCTAATTTTCTTTTTGAATATACTGTTTCTTTTAATTCTGTTTTTGAATGGCACTTTTCACATATTCTGTATATTGTTGTATGATCGCACTTTTTACAATAATATTCTGGAAAATCTGCATTTACATATCCTTTTTCTAATGCTGATTGGAAACTTCTTAATCGTCCCCCTTCATCTCCTACCGGAAATAATACGTGCGGAGATCCTGTTAGTTTTCTCATTTTTGCTTTTTCAGGTCTTCCCATTCTTGCTCCTATGAATGTTCCTGCTTTGTCTTTAAATTTTAATTTTGAAGTTTCATTTACTAACTCCATTATGTCTTTTTCTTCTAAGTTTTTGTTTAATCCTAATATTTTTTCTTCTATTTGTTTTTCTTCTAAAGAAAAAAATTTTTTGTATGCTTCTAATATTATTGTAGAATAAGGATGTTCTATTACTATAAAGTCAGGTGTTACTTTATGCGGCAATCCTATTTTTTCTAATAATTCTTTTTCTGTGGTTTTTTTTAATATTATTTTTTTGTTTAGTTCTCCTTCTATTTTTGCTGTCGTTAAATATTTTATTAATTCTAAATATTCTTTGTTTTTTAATCCTGAAAAGTAAAAAGAATATTCTGGGTGTATGTAAAAATCAAATTTTTCTGCTATTTTTATTGCTTCTTCTACTTTTGGTTTATATTTTAATGGATTTGTTAATATTTTTTTTATTGTATTGTATAATTCTTCATCGTCGTTTTTTATTTCTTCTAATTTTTTTTTGTTTTCTTCTAATTCTAATGTGCTTTTTAATTCTTCAGAGTATTGTTCTTCTGTTATTCCTACAGGTACTAAAGGATGTGCTCTGTCTAAAAAGTCTCCGTAAGAAAACAATATGTCTCCTAAAAATAGTATTTGTTCTACTTCGTCTTTTATTTTTTTTGCTTCTTCTACTGTTTTTATTCTTTTTACTTCTCCGCTTTTTAATTTTACTATTGGTGCTTC
>WIAN01000002.1 GCA_015519985.1 Candidatus Woesearchaeota archaeon
ATGGTATTTGTATGTGCAGGAATGGGAGGAGGAACAGGAACAGGAGCTGCACCAATAGTTGCAAAAGTAGCTAAAGAAATGGGAGCTATTGTTATAGGAACAGTTACAATGCCATTCAAAATAGAAAGAGCAAGAGTAGATAAAGCAGAATTTGGATTGCAACAATTAAGAAGCGTTTCTGACACTGTAATTGTAATTGATAATAACAGATTAGTACAAATTGCAGGAGCATTACCAATAGAACAAGCATTCGCTGTTGCTAACGAATTAATAGCTACAATGATAAAAGGAATAGTAGAAACAATAGCAGTACCAAGTTTAGTAAATTTAGACTTTGCAGATGTAAAAGCAATAATGAAAAATGGAGGAGTAGCAATCATAGGAGTAGGAAGTTCAGACACAGCAAACAGAGTAGATGAAGCTGTACATGGAGCATTAAGCAACCCATTATTAGATGTAGATTATAACGGAGCAACAGGAGCATTAATACACATAGAAGGAGGTCCTGATTTAACATTAGAAGAAGTTTCAAAAGCAGGAGAACTAGTAACTGAAACATTAGATGAAGATGCAAATGTAATTTGGGGAGCAAGAATTTCAGATTCAATGAAAGGAAAAGTAACTATAATGACAATAATCACAGGAGTAAAAAGTCCATGGATATTAGGAGCAGAAGATAATAAACAAGCAGAAAGAGAAAAAACAGCAAGATTATCAAATGAATTAGGAATAGAAATATTAAATTAAAAAAGCTAAAATAAAACTTTTTTAAAATTTTTTTTATTAAAATTTTTACTTTCTTAACTCTCTCTTTTAATTATTATTTAATTTTTTTATTTTTTTAGTTAATTTTATAACTTCTTTTTGTTTCTATTATTTTTATGGCTAAGATTAGTAGAGAAAAGTATAAAACTAGGAATAATGTTTTTGATAATTTTACTAATAGAAATCTTTTTGTTCTTGCTAGTAGAGGTTTGTTTGATGAAGAAACTTTAAGTCCTGTAAAAATAGGTAAAGAAGCTAATGTTTTTTATGCTTTAAAAGGTAATGAAAAAGTTGTTGTTAAAATTTATCGTTTAGAAACTTGTGATTTTAAAAGAATGTATGAATATATTTCTATCGATCCAAGATTTGAAAATTTAAAGAAAAAAAGAAGAGATATTATTTTTGCTTGGGCTAAAAGAGAATTTACTAATTTGTTAAAAGCAAAAAAAGCTGATGTTAAAGTTCCTAATCCTTACATGCATTTTTTTAATATTGTTGTTATGAGTTTTATTGGTGATGAAAATCCTGCTTTGCAATTGAAAGATTATGTTTTTGAAAATGAAAATGAATTAAAAAACATTTTTGATCAAATTGTTAAAAATTACAAAAATTTGTATCATAAAGCTAAACTTGTTCATGGCGATTTGTCTAAATTTAATATTCTTATTCATAAAGGCAAAGTTTATTTTATTGATTTTTCTCAATCTGTTCCTTTAGATAGTGTTAATAGTAAAGATTTGTTGTTGAGAGATGTTAAAAATTTAGTTTCTTTTTTTAAAAAAAATAATTTTGATGTAAGTGAAGAAGAATTGTATGATTTGATTGTTGAAAAGTAAATGTAAAAGTAAAACATATATTTTATATAGAAAATTTTATAATTATTTTTTTGTATATAATCTTGTCTTATGACAAGACTTGTTAAAGGTTATGATGAAATTGTATCTGAACATATTGTTTCTTTAAAAGGTAAAGGTTTTTCTAATTATGATTTAGGACATATTTCTAGAATTTTTTATTCTCCTTTAAAAAGTGATGTTTTTGCTGTTCCTTATGAAGTTATTTTTGAATTGTTAAGAAAAGAAAATAAAAGTATTGAAAAGTTTTTAACTTTATATGATAATAATGTTGTTAAGGTTTATAAGCCTTTAAATTTTAACGCTGTTGTTTCTGAATTAAAAGCTTTTTCTAAAAAAATTTTTGTTTTGGATGCTTCTGTTTTTTTGTATGGTTTTCATTCTTATAAAAATAAAAACAGTAAAAGTACTATAAAGACTATTAGTGAAAGTGATTTAGTTGTTATGGCTGAAAATTTGTATTTTCAAATGAAATATTTGTTTGATAGGTTAAATAAAGATAGTGTGAATGATTCTGAAAAAAGCATCAATGAAGTTGATATTTTAGGATTTGTTAATCCTTATTTTGATTTGATGTTTTATGTTAATGATGGAAAATTATTGAGTAATGTTTTAAAATCTTTAGAAAATGAATCTTTTGGTGTTGTAAAAGATTATTTTGAAGTTTATCATTCTAGAATTAGAGTTTATAGGTCTGCTGTTGAAGATTTTTTTAATTCTATTTCTAATTGAGATTTATAAACTTTTTAATAAGGTTTATAAATGGTTTTTTTATACTTATTTTTAAGGCCCGGCATGAGAGAGCCTTGGTGAGTATAGGAATAATCCTGCTATGAGCCAAGGTTGTTAGTGCTCCGGGCTAGACATTTATAGTATTTATTTTAATTAAATATTTAAATGATTAAAATAATCTAAAAATAAAAATTAAAATAAAAAAAATTAAAATTTGCATTTAAAATATTAAAAATAATAAAATATAAAACAATTTAACATTAAAATAATTACAAAAAAAGAAAAAAAATAATTATAATATTTAATAAAAAAATAGTTGAAAAAATTGTTTAATAAAAATAAAAAATACAATAATAAATGCGCTTAAACAACTGTTTAAGCAGGATAGCATTATTATCATCACATTCAAAATTTCACTTTAAGATGGAAAATGGTATTAGAAATTAATATTGTAAAGTAAAAAAAAAA
>WIAN01000025.1 GCA_015519985.1 Candidatus Woesearchaeota archaeon
AATTATAAAAATAATATATATTATAGGTTTTTGTGGGGGTGATATTCATGGAACAAAAACATGAATATTACTCTTTGAAAGAATTAAAAAATAATGCTCCTAAACTTTTTGGTGTAAAGACAAACACAAAGTTAGATGATATGTTTTATACTATTGTTGAAGAAAATAATTCTTTTGTTAAAAAGCCTTTAAATGGATTGCCATATTTATCTGTAATTAATATTACTGGAATACCTGATACTGGTAAAAGTTTATTTGGA
Source organism: Candidatus Woesearchaeota archaeon (assembly GCA_015519985.1). Classification (GTDB taxonomy): domain Archaea; phylum Nanobdellota; class Nanobdellia; order Woesearchaeales; family WAPJ01; genus WIAN01. Next base: position 261 of record WIAN01000025.1, read on the forward strand.
GAACAATTTGCTTTAATACAAGCTTCTTTAGGTTATAAAGTTTTGTTTGTTACTGTTGAGAGTCCTGCTGAATTTTTATACACTTCTTTTAAAATGAAAAGTAAATTTTTAAATTTAGATTTTGACAAAATTGAAGAAAATATTTTTGTCATTGATGTTTCTAAAAATGATCTTTTCAGAGAAAACCATAAATATTTATTAGAAACTATGGAATTTGTTATTAAAGAAAAGAAAACTACTATTACTGTCATTGATAGTATTACTGGTTTGTATGAACATAAAGAAGTCATGGCTAGGCAAATTGTAAGGTTATTTTATAATTTTTTAAAAAAATATAAACAAACAGCAATTTTAATTTCTCAAAAAAGATCTTCTCAAAGTTCTGATAGTGCAGAAGCAGCAGGAGGTTTAGCTGTTGCTCATATTGTTGATGGAACTATCGTTTTTGATAAAAAAGTTATTGAAAATAAATGGGATAGTAATCTTTACAATCTTCCTTTAGGAAGTGTTTTAAGAACTTTAAGAATTGATGGTTGTAGATTAACAGGCCACGATACTAAAACTTATGTTTTTGAAATTACAGAAGCTGGAACTATTAATATTTTGATGCCTTTGGAAGATTTTGTTAAAAAAAATAAAGAATAAAAAAATTAAAATCTTCTGGAGGTGATTTGTATGGAAGTCATTAATAAACCTGTAATAAAAACTGATGAAGACTTGTTAGCTAAAAAGGTTTTTTATGAAAGTATAAACATTATTGGAGGATTAAAAAAATTGATTGAATATAAAAATTTGACTTGGCTTCCTTCACTAGCAGAATCTAGTTATGTAATTGTTTTAAATAAAGAGTTTTATTTATCTTCTGAAGAGATTGCTGAAAAGCTAGGTTTGTCTAAACAAACTGTTAAGAATATTTTGTCAGCTGATGAAAATGAAGTTAAAAAGTTTTTAGAAGGAGAAGTTGAAAAAGTTGATGAGCATAAAGCAGGAGGTATTGCTAAATTAGCATACAAAGCTGTTAAAGAAAAGAATGATTTGTATTTAGATGATAAAGAAGTAGAATTTATAAAAACTGAGTTGAAAAAATTGCATAAAGAATGGGCTATATATGTTTTAATGAATTTGAAAGGAGTAAAATTCCCTGTTGATAAAGAAACTTTATTAGAAAGGTTAAAAAATATTGTTATTGAAGATAAAAAAATAGAAGATTTAGTTGAAAAAATAAATTTCCCATTGCAAAAACCTTCAGATGTATTGCATGAAATTAAAAAAGCTTTAGAAAGTTAAAATAAAAATATTTTAAAAAAAATTTTATTTTTTTGTTATTATTTTTTTCTTTCTGATTTTTCTGTTTTTGCTTTCATTTTTTATTTTAATTTTTTTTATTCTATGTTTTCTTTTATTTTTGTTTCTAATTCTTTTTTTTCTTCTTCTTTTTCATAGGGTTTTCCAGGCCACAATTTTAAACCGTCATTTTCAAATCTTGGAATGATGTGGATGTGTGTATGAAATATTACTTGTCCCGCTGTTTTTTCTATATTGTTCATTATATTTATTCCTCCTGCATTTGTTGCTTTTTTTACTGCTGTTGCTACTTTTTTAACAACTTTTAAATATTCTTGTAAAGTTTCATCATTTTCTTCCAATAAATGTTTTTTATGTTTTTTAGGAATTACTAACGTATGTCCTTTATTTACAGGGTTTATATCTAAAAATGCTAAAAAATTTTCGTCTTCATAAACAATATTTGAAGGCAATTGTTTTTTTACTATTTTACAAAAT
>WIAN01000026.1 GCA_015519985.1 Candidatus Woesearchaeota archaeon
CCATTGTATACTAACAAATCGTTTTTTTTATCATACAATAGTTTAAAATTTTTTCCATTACAACTTAAAAGATTGTTGTTTTCTTCACAACTACTCACATCTCCACTTATAATTTCATATCCTGTTATTTCTTTTAAAACATCATTTAATAAAACTCCGTTATCATACTTATTATAATTTTGAGTGTAAAAAACGCTGTAATCATTATTTTTATATCCTGCTATTATGCAAGAAGATTCACAATCATCACACGTTGTATTTAAAACTTTGTCGTAAGAATTACAATAAACTCTTACATCATCATAATTATTGTTTTCTAAATAATTTAACATTTGAGAAAGAGCTAATTCTGTTTTAGAAATCCAACCGTAAGTACTACAATAGTTTCCATTTATTTTTTCTCCAGGCTTTACACATTCTGGATTGTTTTTTAAATTTCCATTTTCATCATAACTAAAAGTATAGTCTTCTGTGTTTTCTCCTCCATAATAACACAATTTTTTTTCACTGCAAAAACCGTCTTTATCTAAACTTAAATATCTTTTTGGCAAAGAATATTTATAACTTTCATTTTTATTGCCAACATTGTCTTCTCCATTAAAAATTAGATTACAATCATTTTGACATAACAAAGGATCTATTTTTAAAGATAATATTCTTGAAAAGCCAATTTCTTTTTCATTTGTTGTACTAGTTTCTTCTCCATCATTTATAGTTCCAGAACAATAAAATTCATAATTTGGATAACAAACAGTTCCAATGATAGGCACATCATAACAGTTTTCCCCAACTTTCCTTCTATAACAACTTTCTTCTCCTTTTATTTCTTCCCCATTATAGTTTTTTATTATTTTTCCATTCTTATCTTCTAAAGAATAAGAAAATTGTTTCAAATAACTTTCATCATTTTGATTTTTATCATACAACAATGCATTTTCATCGTCTGTAATGTTTATAGATAATAAAAATTTGTCTCCTGGAATTTTAGGTAAATTTTTTCCATTTGTTGATTTTATTGCAACTTTCATTCTTGGAGCGATTGTATCTTCACAAACAAAATTTGTTGGTGTAGTATAAGCTTTTTCATCTTGTTTTTTATACCCGTTAGAATCTGCATATTTTCTTAAAATATGAGCGTATGCAGTCCAAGCATTGTTGCTTCTATAAGTACAATATTTTTTATTATAATCATCCCAAACAATTTTTATTTCTCCATTTTGTATCATCTGATCTAATTCACTAAGCTGGCTTGAAGAAGTTATTTTATAATATCTTACTTCATACAATTTGTTTTCTGTTGCATAAATATCTTTTCCTGCAATATTATCTGTGCTTGTCACTTTTGGTATGCTTATAGCATCTTCTTCAGCTAAAGAACTGCTTCCTATTTTTTCATTTGGAAAAATTCCTACTATTACTCTTACACAATTAGTGTTTTTATTAACTTGATCCATACATTCGCTTGTAGGTGTTAATTCAGAATAAACAATATTGCTAAAAGAAAAAATCATTATTAATAATAAAAGTATAACTATTATTTTTTTGTTCATAAAAAAACCTCTTTTTTTAAAACTTTTTTAATTGTTTTATTTAATTTAGTTTTTATGTTTTTTATTTTTAATATTTTTTTATTATATTATTTGTTATTTTAATCACTATTTTGTTTTTAAACTTTTTTATTTTAATTTCTTTTTTATTATTTTTATTTCTGCTTTTTTATTCCTTTTTTTCTTTTTCTCTTTCTATTTTTACACTATAATTATTGTAAAAAATAAAATTTGTTAACTCTTCATAACTTTCTTTATTTTTTTTAGCAATTTTTTCATCAAATAAAAAATTATTTAATGCTTTTAAGTCATAATAATTTTTACATTCATAAATGTTTTTTGATAATGTTGCTGTTAAAACTTTCACTTTTTTTTTAAACATTTTAGAATTAAATATTGCTGTTGATAATTTATTTTCATCATCTAAAAGTTTTATGTCAAAAATTACAAAGATGTTTTTTTTAACTAACAAGTTTGTTAAAACTTCATTAAAAGCATTGTTAGGATTATGAGTATAATTTTTATCATTTTTGTAGTTAAAATTAAAAATAACATCATAAGTATTTTTTTCTAATATTGTTCTTAACTCTTTTAAATTTAAACTTTCACAATCTAAAGCTTTTATATAATTTTCTCCGTAATGTTTTGTTTTTTCATAATTATTTTTGTTAAAATATACTCCTTCATAAACTAAAAATTTTTCATCTTTATATTCATATTCTTTATAGATTGTTTTGTTATTTTGTTTTTTTTCTTTTAATTCTTTTAGTTTTTTTTCATCAAACTTTTTTAGATTAATAACAAAATCTAATTTTAATTCTTTTTTAAAAAATTCTGTGTTTTTTTCTATTGTTTTTTCATCAAAATCTAAAAATACATCCATATTTTAAGATAACAAATTGTTATTTATAATGTTTTTTGTTTTTAGCTTTTTTTATTGATTTTTTATTCATTTTTCTCTTGCTGTTTTTTTGTTTGTTTTTTCTGTTTTTCTTATTTTGTTCTCTTCTTTTTTTGTTTTATTTTCTTTTTCTTATCTTTTTTTTGTTGTTTTTTTTTGATAGTGACAAAGTTTTATATTGTTTTTTCTGCTTTGTTTTGTTATGGCTTTTTTTAATAAAAAAAATGATGAGGTTATTAAAAATAATAGTAAAAATAATGAAAAAAATAATGTTAGTAATATTACTGAAAATAAAGATGATGTTTTTGATGAAGAATTTTTAAATATTATAGAATCTAAAGAAGATAAAAAAAATGATAAAAACAATCTTTTTGTTGAAGATAAAGATTTTGAAGTTGTTAAAAATTCTATTGATGATTTAAAACAACAAATTTTAAGATTGCAAGAACTTTTGATTCAACATATTAATTCTGAAAGTGTTTCTGATAAAAAGTTTGAAGTTTCTGATACTTTTTCTAAAGCTGTTTTTAAAGAACTTGCTGATTTACACGAAAATGTTTTTGAA
>WIAN01000027.1 GCA_015519985.1 Candidatus Woesearchaeota archaeon
AATCTAAACTTTTTACTTGATAAAGGTCTGTCTATCAATTCTTTTTCTACACTGCTTGTTATTATAAAATCTCCTTTATAATATTTTTTTAATTCTGTAATTTTTGGAAGTAATCCTGTAATTGCAAAATTTATTATTGGTCCTGTGTCAAACACTATGTTTTTTTTGTTATAATTCAAAATATCACCTTGCTGTTTTAATAATCATAATATTTAATATAATCTTCAATAATAATGTCAGTTATTTGAATATTTTTTTTGCATAGCTTATTCTTTTATTTACTGGAACTCCATAATTGAAAGTATTGTTTATTTCTGTTTTTCCTATATAATTCATTAATTCCCATACAGAAATTCCTAATAAATCTGCTGCTTTTGAAATGCTTATTCCATGATCGTAAAGTTTGCTTCCTTTTTTTATTTGTGCTTGTCTTATTACTTCTGTAATGTTTTTTTTGAATTCTTTACTTTTTTTTGACAAAAAGTTTAACATGTTTTTTAATAAACTATGATATTTTTCATAATCTTCTTTTGCTAATGCATTTTCAATTTCATACAATTTTTTTAATATTATTCCTACTGAAGAAGAATTTGAAGATAAAATTTTGTATAGAGAATAAACTATTATTGCTATTGTAATACTGTCTTTATCTTGAAATATGCTTGCGTTGTGTATTGTATGATTACTTATTTCTTTTAATTCTGCTATTTCATTATGTTCTATTACTTTTCTTGTTTCTGAAATAATGCTTAATATGTCTGTTTTTATTATTGGATTCATAAAATTTTGTTCTGTAATTTTTTTATCTATAATTTTTTTCATAAAAAGTTTTTTTTATTTTTTTATTTATAAAAGTTTTTAACTTATTTTTTTAACAACAACACTACAATAAATATTTTGTAATGTTTTTTTCAAAAAGTTTTTAAGTAGTGATGTTTTATTATATTTTATGTTAAGTTATTTTTCAGAATTAGGTAGGAAAAGGTATCATTTAAATCAAATTTTAAAATATACTGATGATAAATATAAAAGTATTGTTAGAAATTTTATTTTTTTGAATAAAGTTTCTGTTTTATACAAAAAGTTTGAAGTTTCTAAAGAGTTGATGGATGATTTTTCTTTTCCTCAAATTGTTTCTGAGAAGAAAGATAAAAAACTTCAAGATCAAATTAAAGAGGTTAATAAGATTATTGAAGATTCTGCTAAAGAAATTGCTTTTAGAAGGATTGCTAAAAACAATCCTTTAGAAAAAATTTCTAAATTGATAGCTCCTATTATTCCTGATTTAGACGATCATAAAAAAGTTATTGCTTTACAATTAGCTTCTGATAAAGTTCATTTTTACATTATTTCTGATATTGATGCTTCTGTTGTTGAATTATTAAAGTATGCTGTTGCTTTACAAAATAATAGTATTTTTGTTGATTTGAAAGAATCTAAAAGAAGTATTGTTAGTAAATATGAAGATTTGTTGCAAAAGTTTGATTTTATTGCTGTTGAAAATTTTGATTATTTAAAAAAATCTGATAGGCTTGCTTTGCAATCTTTAATTGAGAAAGGAACTTACATGGTTACTAGGAGTAATGCAAGATACAAAAAAGAGAGTAATACTAAAATTTTAGCTCATAGTTATCCTTTGAATGGTAAGTTTGTTGGTAAAAGTTTAGATATTATTAAAAAACAAATTCCTTTGGATAAAAATTTTTTGTCTAAATTTCAAATTGTTAGTGTTGTTAGAAAAAAAGAGAAAAAAGATTTTTTGAATTTTAAAATTAACAAAAACGATTATGTTTTAGTTAAAGAATTTTATGATTTTGTTAAAGATATTAAAGTTGATGTTCCTAAAGAATTAGAAGAGAAAGTTTATTTGTATGCTCAAAAAATTAAGTTGAAACAAAACTTTTATATTACTCCTAATGAAAGTGTTGCTGTTGGTCTTGTTAGATTGGCTAAAGCTAATGCAAGGTTAAAGTTAAAATCTGATCTTTCTGAGGAAGATTTAATAACTGCTTTTGATTTAATAGTGAATGTTATGGAATATAAGAAAGAATAAAAATGAAAAAAAATATTCTTTTAGCTTTGGAAAGTACAGCTCATACTTTTGGAGCTTCAATAATAGAATATGAAAAAAATAATTTTAAATATAATATTTTGAGTAATGTTAAAAAAACTTTAACTTCTGAAAGCGAAGGTTTGATTCCTATTAAAATTCAAGAACATCATACTTTTTATTCTAAAAAAATTATTATTGAAGCTTTGAAGAAAGCTAAAGTTAATATTAAAGATGTTAATGTTATTGCTTATTCTAATGCTCCCGGAATAGGTCATAGTTTAAAAACTTCTAATATTATTGCTAAAACTTTGTCTTTAAAATATAACATTCCTATTGTTAAAGTTAATCATAGTCTTGCTCATTTAACTTCTGCTATGGTTTTGTTTAAAGGTAATGTTACTTTACTTTACACTTCAGGAGCTAACACTCAAATTTTTAATTATAATAGTAAGAGTAAAAAGATGAAACTTGTTGGTGAAACTTTAGATATTGGTTTAGGACATTTGTTTGATATTATTGCTAGACTTTTTAATTATGGTTTTCCAGGAGGACCTATTATAGAAAAAAAAGCTTTAGAATATTCTAAAGTTAGTGATGAAATTTTAGATTTGCCTTATAATATTAAAGGTATGGATGTTGTTTTAGGAGGATTATATTCTAAAGTTAAAACTTTGTTAGAAAAAAAACAAAGAGAGTTTGATAAAAAAATTATTAGTAAAAAAGAATTTGAATTTTTTAAAAGTAAAATTTGTTATTCTGTTCAAGAATATACTTTTGCTTTAATGCTTGAAGCTTTAGAAAGAGCTGTTGCTTTAAACAATAGTAGTTCTTTTTCTATTATTGGAGGAGTTGCTATGAATAAAACTTTTGTTAAAAAAGCAAAATTATTGTCTAAACAAAAAAATGTTAGTTTTAAAATTCCTGATAAAACTTTGTTAGTTGATAATGCTGCTATGATTGGAATTGAAGCTTTAAGAAAAATATTTTTTGAAAATTATAACTTAAAAACTTTTGATAAAATTAAAAGTGAAAAACCTAATCCTTATGAAAGATTAGATTACGAGTTCAAATATAAAATTTGAATTTTATGCTTTTATGAATTTTTTTCCTTCTATAGAAAAAAACAATTGTTCTTCTAAAGAGTTTACTCCTGAAAAAGATACGCTTCTTGTAATAAAATCGTACATTAAAGAATAATAATCAAAAGATAAAGGATTGTAAGTTACAATTTTAACCATTATTCTTGGAATATATTTTAATACATTATGATAAAAAAAGTTTTGTATGGTTTTTTGTTGTAAATCATAATAATGTCCTCCTTTTATGTCTAAAAAATAGTATAAGTGTAATTTTCTTATTTTGTTTTCTAAAACTTTTCTTCCAAATCTTTGTATTTCTCTTAAAAATTCTTCGACTTGCGATTCATTTTGATTATTTGTATTGTGTAATCCTAAAAAACCTAAATAATTGTTATATTTGTCAAAAGAAAATGCAAGTATTGCTATTGTTTCTCTTTCAAATAATATTTTTAAAACATTTTCTCCACTAATAACTTTTTTTGTTGTATTTGGATCAGCATCTGTAAGATAAACTTTTGATTCTGTTGTATGTATTAATTCCATTTTTACATATTGTTATTAATATTTACTTTTTTTAGATTTTTATTTTTTTATGCTTGTAAAAAATAATTTTGAGGTATAGACTTTTTATTTCTAGGTATTTTAAAATTGTGATCTACAGCATCAGATAATTCTGTTATTTTTCCTCTAGAAGAATAATAATATAAAAAAAAGTTTGAGTTATTTTCATATCCTTTAATATGAGCTATTGAATATTCATCAGGAGAACCTTTATAATCAACATATTCATTAAAAACAGATAATAATTTTGAAGCTTCATTTTTTTCTTCATCTTTAAGTCCTGAACCGTATATTATTCTTAAGTCTATAGAAAGATCGTCAAAAGCAGGGGCAAAACTAGCAAAATCTGAAACTTTTTTTTCAAAATCTGAGAAAAAATTATATTGAGAAAAAGATAATGCTAAATTCCAATTTAAAACTATTATTGTTGGTTCTTCGTCTATATTTTTTTCATATAAGCTTGCTATGAATAGTGTTGATTTTGGAACTATTATTGTTTTTATAGGTAAAGAAGATATTTCTGTTTTATTAAAACCTATTGTAACATATTCCATTTTTGTTCTGTTTTTGTTTTTATGGTTGTTATTTTTATTGTTTTTTCTTTTTTATTTTTTTGTTTTTTTTATGCTTGTAATGTTTTTTGATATTTTCTTTTTATATTTATTTCTACTCCTTTTTCTTCTTCTAAAACTATTATTTTTCCTTTTGGATTTGCAGTTAAAATATAACTATCAGAATTAGGTTTGTAAAGATAAAGTTTTTCTGGTAAAGGAAATTTTAAAGATTGATATAATTCTCTAATATCATCAATAACATTTTGATTATTTTTGACTGTTTCTGGAATGTAAGTTTTTGTTGCTAATTTTGATCCTTTAATAGTTTTTAAAAATTCTATAAAATTAGTTGCTGATTCTAAAAAAGTATTTTGTGAGGATACATTTTCATATAGAGGATAATTTATTATGAAAGAATAAGGCATGTGAGAATGTATTATTCCTGCTATTATTATTCTTTCATCAGAAAAAGTTAGTTTTAAAGAGCCTTTAGTATAATAGAAAGAGTTTAATTCTGCTTCTACAATTTTATCTATTGAGTTTGTTGTGATTACACTCATATTGTTTTGTCTATTATTTTTCTATTTAACTTTTTTTATATACATTATATATTTTTTATAGAATTTATTTAGAATATTTTAAATTATGAAAAAAAAGTTTATTTAAATTCAAAGCCTGAATGTGTTTGTTTTTCTAATTCTTTTGACCACATTAAACCTATTTTCATTAAAGAATTTTTAAATTTGTCTGATAACTTGTAATTTTTTTTGTACATGTCATAATCTATCATTCCCATGCTTTTCATTGGTGTTAATATTC